>NZ_JAEQCE010000032.1:0-19358 GCF_020738665.1 Microcoleus sp. PH2017_08_TRC_O_A | reverse complement strand
TTGGTAATTGGTAATTGGTAATTGGTAATTGGTAATTGGTAATTGGTAATTGGTAATTGGTAATTGGTAATTGGTAATTGGTAATTGGTAATTGGTAATCAGGAAAAATTAGTTTTTAGTGGCGATCGAATCTATTAATAAAACTTACGTTTTTGAACTTGGTATCTCTAAAAATATTAGCTTTGGTAACTAAAAATATCGAATCAACCTGATTGATGATGAATAGTGCGTCCCGGAATAATTAAGTTAAATTTAATCTAATACCCGTTTGAAAAAAGAATGCAACTGCTTTGTCAGCTTCAAACCAATATTCAGTAACTCATCCCTAATCGCAAATCCTTCGACACTTCGACAAGCGCTCGCGCCGAAATCTAAAATCTAAAATCGTTCGACGCTCGCGCCGAAATCTAAAATCTAAAATGCTATAAGACCTTATTTTCTTTTTTGTACTCTATCTAAAGACAGAGGTAAATTTTACACCTGTAGAGCGATGTAGCGGATTGCTCAATTATATATGTTTGATATAAGGCTTTTTAGAGAGCAGAAAGCAGCAGCTAAAATTCTGTGTGGCTTAATCTCACTCAACGAAGTCTCACTCATCGACAGCTTACCCGGAGGGTATTAACATATTATGAATAAACTAACACCAATTCTCATCAGCGGTCTCCTATTATTTGGAGCTGCTGCTTGCACTGAGGGGGCTAAAACTAGCGCCGATGCTCCTAATTCTACCACAGAAAATGTCAAGAGCCCGCCCCCAGCCGAGAATGTTCAAAAAACTCAGTCCGACGCAACTAGCGATGTTCGCAAAGCCCAAGCAAATTCTGATATCAGAGCCAGAGAACAGCGCAACAACGTGACTGGTGGCGATGCAAGCAGAGCCGATGGCGACCTGAAAAGTGAAGTTCGTTCTAAGTTGGAAGTGAACATTACTAAAGGTGCGCTCACTGTTGAGGCAAAAGACGGGGCTGTTACCGTAGGTGGCACAGTTCCGAATCAAACTGATTTAGCTAAAATAGAGCCGCTAGCTAAAGAAATTAAGGGTGTCAAAAGCGTGAATGTTACGGCTGTTGTCGCCCCCGCTGCACCCGCCGCATCGCCTACCAAGTAATAAATTAGAAGGAAGAAGGAAGAAGGAAGAAGGAAGAAGGAAGAAGGAAGAAGGAAGAAGGAAAGTTGGGAATTATAAAATTTTTTTCAAAGCGGATCGTAACGCTTAGGTGACTCTTCCGGGTAGCGGGGTTTTAATTTATAGAGTTTAAGCAGGTACTCTAAAGTCAAACTCAAAACTCGCCTAATACCCGCAATTTTTTCTTCCAAATTTCTGATTGCCAAGACCTGATAATTAGAGAAAACAGGTCGAAAGATAGAGACGGAGTTTATTCCCAGCGACCGATGAAAAATGTTGGGAAAAATGACTAAATGTGATTGATTGCAGCAAGCAGATCGTAAATTCTGTAGTTGTGTAAAAACAGTATTTTTTGAAGGAGAAAAGAAATGGCTTTAGGTCAACACAAACGGGCTGTAGGATCGTTTTCTAATTACCGCGATACGGAACTAGCTTTGCTCGAACTGCAAAGTACCGGGTTTCCGATGAATCAGGTTTCGGTAGTTGGAGAAAATCTCGATCGCAGCGAAATTGCGGGCGCTAGTGCTGCTAAGAGTACGGACGAGAAAGTGGGCGGCGGCGCGAAAGCTGGCGCGACAGCGGGAGTCGTGACGGGCGGTTTGATTGGGTTGCTCGGAAGTATTGGGGCGCTGGCGATTCCGGGAGTTGGCCCGGTGATGGCGGGGGGCGCGATCGCCACTCTGCTTGCTGATACTGTAGTCGGAGGCGCGATCGGGGCTGCTGCGGGCGGTTTGGTCGGCGGTTTGGTGGGTTTGGGTGTTCCCGAAGCCAAAGCTCAGGTTTATAACGATCGCCTCTCGCGCGGAGAATATTTGGTATTCGTAGAAGGAACGGATGCTGAGTTGGCCACCGCCGAAGGAATTATGAGCGTGCGGGGCATTCAGGATTGGGGCATTTACGATGTGCCTACAGACACCGGCCGCAGATCGATGGGTCGCCACAAGCGCGCTGTGGGCGTGTTTTCCACTCGCCGCGAGACTGAACACGCGCTGGGAGAACTGAGAACAGGGGGTTTCGACATGGATCGGGTTTCGGTCATTGCTAAGGATGGCGATTCTAAAGGGGATATCGCAGGCATTGACGTGCACGACAGCGCAGACAACAAGGCCGATGAAGGGGCGACTAAGGGTGCGCTCACAGGCGGAACCCTGGGCGGTTTGACTGGCTTGTTGGTAGGTCTCGGCTTGGTGGCAATTCCGGGTATCGGGCCGATTATGCTGGCTGGAGCCTCGGCTACGGCGATCGCCACTACGCTAGCAGGTACTGCTTTGGGTGCGGCTGCGGGTAGCTTGATCGGAGCTTTAGTCGGTTTGGGAATTCCTGAAGAGGAAGCCAGAGCTTATAACGATCGAGTGGCGAGGGGAGATTACTTGGTACTGGTTGACGGCAGCGAAGCAGAAGTCGCTAAAGCTGGGGCTGTTCTGAGCCGCGGAGGCATTCAGGATTGGAACACCTACGACTCTCCCAGCGTGGATACCGCTCGGGCAGATTACGGCACTCCCGGCACTCCCGGCGCTGATACTACGCCTGGTATTTACGACCCCAATCAGGGCGTTGCTGGCAAGCGTCGGGTTTGATCCTTCAGACTTTGTTTGGGTATTAGATCTCTCCAAAAAAGCAAGTCTGGAACAGGCAAGATGCCTGTTCCACAATAATTATTGGAGATGTCTATTATTTCTACCGACGGCTGGGACGATCGCACTGGCGCACTCGGATTGTTTAGGGCGCAGCGTTTAGCCGAATGCGGGTAAAATTCTCTCAAAAGTCGGCTTTTTCTGTGAAAGCCGGCTTTTGTTTTGTTCGGGAAACCTCAAAAAAGCGACCAAGCAAAAGTTGAATTTTGAGAGTGCGAGCTGGACTTTGGTCGGCTGGTCGATCGGCTCTATAAATTTTTACACTCTAAATCCGCAGCGATTTGTGAGTCTGTAACACTCACTACTGCAAGGGTTGCAAACCCTGGAGTATTATCAAATTGGATGACTAAAATTGCAGCAGAGATTGCCCCGTTAGTCAAAGAGCGACTATCTTTAATTATGGGGTGGCTAATTTCAGCAAATTATATCAGGTGAAGTAGCCAGTCCCGCGCGCCGAGTACGGCCTGCGGTGGTCGGCAATTATTAGAATAATTATTGTCGTCGCCTTGGGGCAAGACTTAGGCTGGTCATTGGTTGGCTGTAGCAGCCCAATTGCCTTAGGCAAGACCGGCTAAAGGAATATAGTTTTTCTGGGAATGCCTCAGCGAAGCATTTTTTCCAGCCCAGGAACAGCTTTTATGTCCGGGAGCGCGTCTGGTGTCGGGCGTTCTGTTAATTAGAAGCGCAAGCGCTCATGGATCGAGTAAACATTAACAACAAGCACAGCAGCGCGGGAGTACGGGAACGGCTCGCGGCGCTTTTTTTGGCGAAATCTCAGGCCCATGGCAGCCTATTGCTGGTTTCGCCTGGGACTCGATCGGCCAGGCGAGCGAAACAGCCTTCCTGTTCGATTTCACGCTGCATTGAGCACAGTGGGGGGAGGTGACACTAGCTGAGCTGACCGGGCTCTGCTTTCATGGGCGATCGAAGAAAGAAGGCAAAAACTAAAAGATATTCGGAGTTGAAGCTTCGAGTCCTTATTTCTTTCGGGAACTAATAGAATAGATTTGCTCCCCTGTACCAGCAATTTGTGGGCTGTGAATGTGGCGCGGGTGCCGCCAGCAAGAACCCCAAAAATATGCGATCGACAACTTATCGATTTATCGATATTTTGTAAATAGTTAGTAGTTAATAGTTAGTGATTAGCAGTTAGTATAAATACAACTAACAATTAACAGCTAACATCAGCCGCAACTAACTCTTAGCAGTATAAGACTTACAGGCAGAAGCGAGAAACTCGGTTTCTTCATAAATGCCCCCTAGCCAAGCCCTACTTTTACGAAAATTATCAGGGTGGCTTTTCGTAAGTTCAACGTAAATTATCAGGGTGATGCTAGAAATCAACCAGTTTTGATAATTCTTACTGCGGCAGTATTGGTTTAAAAACTGACTAGCAAACACGAGGCTACAAACTTTCAGACAACATTGAACATCGAGAAATTAAGGAAACTCACTCAATTTTTTTATGAATTTCACTGAGATTTTAAGTGCCGATGAACTTTTAACTAGACATAGAAACGGGGAACGAGATTTTCGAGGAGCCAACCTCATTGCCGCTCATTTGATTGAATCTAATCTCAGTCGAACTAATTTGAGCAGCACTAATTTGAAAGGGGCCAACTTAATTAGAAGTAAACTAATAGGAGCTAATTTAAATGGTGCCGACTTGAGCGGGGCTAATTTATCTAAGGCGAAATTAATTGAAGCGAACCTAGGCAGTTGTAGTTTAACGGGAACTGTGGCGATCGGAGCCGATTTTAGCGGAGCAAATCTCAGCGGAGCAATATTGTCTCGCGCTGACTTGAGCAAAGCTGTGATGACTGGAGCGAGTTTAGTCGGAGCTTGTTTGCTAAGTGGCTCGAAACTAATTGAGGCTAATTTGAGCGGGGCGACGCTGAGCCGAGCAATTATGAGCGGGGTTGATTTAAGCAGAGCAAATCTGACTAGAGCAATTATGAGCGAAGTAGATTTGAACGGAGCAAACCTGAGCGGTGCAAATCTAATTCGGGCTTATCTCAATCGCGGAAATCTCAGCGGTGTCAATTTGGTTGGGGCGATTTTGAGCGAAGCAAGTCTGCGGGAGGCTTGTATTTGTGCTGCTAATTTGAGCGGTGCTGACTTGAGCGGTGCTGACTTGAAAGGAGCTAATTTAAATGGTTCTAATTTGAGCGGTGCTGACTTGCAAGGCGCTAATTTGAGTAAAGCTAATTTGAATGGTTTAATTCTGCATAATGCTGATTTGAGGGCTGCGAATTTGAACAAAGCTTCTCTCAGGGGAGCTGATTTGAGCGGTGCAAATTTATCGGGTGCTAGCTTGCTGGAAGCAGATTTGCGGGGAGCGAATTTGAGTCACGCCAATTTGTCGGGAGCGGGTTTGCTGCTGAGTTCTTTGACAGGGGCAAATTTGACAGGAACTAATTTGTCGGAGGCTAATTTGATTGGGGCTAGCTTGAATGTTGCTAATTTGAACCAAGCGGCTTTGAGCGGGGCTATTTTGCCGAATGGGGCTACTCACAGCCGCGATTGATCGGATGTCCGGTAGCGTGTTGATTGTCAGTTGCGAGCAGGCTAGCGATCGCGCGTGAAGTCAAAAGCTTCACTTACGTTACGTCGCTTTTTTGCAGTGGCGCGCTACTCGCCGGTGCGAGATCTCGCACCGGCGTTTGACTGGCGACAAAGCGCCCCAAAAAATAGTTGCGAGGGCCCTCGCAACTATTTTTTGGAATTTTTTTGGTAATTTACTTGAAAATTTCTAGAATCCGTGCTATTGTCAAAAGGTTTGAGACATTGTGAGTTAGAGGTAAAACCCCGCAGAATGAAACAATTGGGAACCCATCTGGTCGCTGATGCTTGGGAGTCTCCTGGAGACCTCCTCAACGATCCTGAACGTATCCGCCGCGCCATACTCGATGCGATCGAAGCCGGAGGAGCTACTCTCATCGATTTGTGCGTACACCAGTTTAGTCCTCACGGAGTGACGGCTACTGCAACTTTGGCAGAGTCTCATATAGCAATCCATACTTGGCCTGAACACGGTTATTTTGCAGCAGACTTATTTTTCTGCGGAGCCGGCGACCCTCACCGAGCCATGAAGGTGCTACAGACAGCTTTGGAAGCTAAACAGGTAAAACTCACTGAGTTCACGCGCGGTTTCGAGCCCGGGGTGGGCATTCTAGGTTCTGCTTGTGAAGAGCAGTATGCACCTCGTTTAGTAGAAACGAGTGCAGCCAGAGGATGATAGCCAATTAGCGTAACTTTGAATATTTTATGCTAGGTTTTCGTTAAAATCCCACGGTTCGAGCCGTGGGATTCTTGTTGAAATTTACCGAAGAATTGGGTCTAAAGTCCCGCCGTTCTAGGGCGGCTTTCAAAATCTTTTGTGGCGTTGCTGATTTACGGTATGAAAGGCTAAATATGCCAGTCATAGAAACCACTATCGACAAAGCTTGGGGATTTTTAACTTATTTTTTTTCATACCCTGATTAAGCAACGCCGGAACCAAGAATCCCCACGCGTTTAGGACGCGGAGTGTCACTTTCCCTTTAACAAAGGGCGAACAACTAAATAACCTGCACCGAAGGCAGCAATAACAATCAGAAAAATGGCGATCGCCAACCACAATCCACTTAAGTCTGAGGCTTTTTTGGGTTGAGATCGAATGCGGTAAGGAGTTTCCGGCACCTCTGCAAATAATTTTTCTGGCAGTGTATCCGGCATGGGAGGGGCTGTTGGCTCCGGTAGAGGGAAGGGAAAAGCCACTTTCTGAGGTGGTTGAGGTACGGTAGAGCTAGTCCGCATTGGAGGTGCTGGAGGTTCAGGTTCAACGCTGAAATTGAATTTGACTGAGGGCATTTGAGGCATCCCAGTCTGGGTGACGTTCTGAGCCGAGTTGACTACTTGTTGTAGCTGCTGGGATACTTGAACTACTGTTTCTACTTCTCGCCGCAGTTGTTGATTTTGTTGAACTAATTGCTGGTTGTGGGTTTTGAGGGAGTCGAGCATTGCTTGGGCTGCTTGCAATTCCGCCGTGACTTCTCGATAGAGGGAAATCGGTACCGATGCAGAGTAACTATTTGAGTTTTCAGGGTTCGTATTGTCAGATAAGGTAGTATTTTGCATAATTGTAGATGGCGAGGGTGAACTTTTTTAAGTTTAGCCTGAGAGTATTTGCAATTAGATCGATCGCAACACAATTCGTCAAGATATTTGTTACAGATTTTGAGAGTGAGTTTAATTAAATCTTAGAAGTTTTCAGTCGATCGCTATGAACAACCACCCAACTGCACAAAGTATGTCGCAAAAGTCAAGTACCGAGGAAATGAAATACGGCGAACGCGAGATTTTGGAAGGAGAGTTAATTACTTTCCCGAACCCGCGAGTCGGGCGGCGCTATACGATTAACATTACTTTGCCGGAGTTTACTTGCAAGTGTCCGTTTTCAGGCTATCCCGATTTTGCGGCGATTCACGTTACTTACGTGCCCGACGAGCGGGTGGTCGAGTTGAAGGCGCTGAAGCTCTACGTTAACAGTTATCGCGATCGCTACATTTCTCACGAAGAATCGATCAATCAAATTTTAGATGATTTTGTCGCAGCTTGCGCGCCGCTGGAAGTGACGATTAAGGGCGATTTTCTGCCGCGGGGGAACGTGCACACGGTGGTTGAAGTGCGGCACGAGAAGTAGAAGGTTGAGTCTTCTGCGGCTGGTACTGATTGCGGTAGGGGCGTCCTTGAGATTCTCAATCAGCACCGAAAGCATGATTCTGACGCACCGTTTTTTGCTTTCGGTGCGTCAGTGAGATTGTTGGTTTGGCTCGAAAATAACGCTAGAGTAGAACACCCTACTTAATTGCTTCGGAGAGAGATTCTAAGGAGATAAATTGTTTCACATCTAATATTTCGATCAATACCAGTTCTCCGCTGCTAGAATAGTGCAGAATCATTTGCCCTTCATCTTCGGCATAGGCGATCGGGCTATCGGAAATTTCGATCAGCATCGCATCTACATCTTGGCTGTATCTAATCTTTTTCATATCTTGACCTCTTACCCGGATAAGCAGTAATTACTAAAATTTTATCATTATATTCTTGGTAAACCACTCTCAGGACAAGTCCATTCAATCTTTGTTCACAAATAAACTTTCCTTCACCACTTGCTTCTAACTTACTAGGAGTTCTAATAGTTTCACAGATAAAATCTGTTGATATTGTCACCCCGCGACTTTCTAGAATTTCTATTTTTTGTAAGGCGTGTAGACTGAATTCAATCCTTTTTATCACCTTTATTTCCTGTTTAATTATCGTTTTTACCCGGATGTAAGATGGGCATTGCCCACCCTACAATTAGTTTTAATTAGCTAGAGAAGTCTCAGTAATCGCACTTTTGGCATCTGTTGTTTTCAATTCTGCCAACTTGTCCAAAATCTCCACAACTTCTCTTTCAAATATCACCTGAGCGCGATTAGTGCGCCCGCCGACGTATAGCTTGCCATTTTTTTCCAAAGCCCAAATCTGCGAGTGAGACAGATAGCTCATCATCACGCTGAGCATTAGCAACCCAAAGCCAGTATAAACGAGCGGAATTCCTGGATCGGCTTTAATTTGCAATCCCGTGCTGCCAACAACTTCATCAATTGCCAGCATCACTCCGTTAACTTCAACTGCTGTACCGGCGCGAACAGTCGTTAACAATTTGCCATCAGTACCGTAGACTAACATTGTGCCTTGCAAGTCCTTTGCTAGCAGAGAAACTCCTGCACTCAAATCTGGTTTTGTCGGAATCCAAGCACCCCAAATTCGGCCTTTACCTTGGGTATCTAACTGAGCCATTGGCAATTGTAAAACCGGGCTTTTGTTGAGGCGAACTCGCACGGCGGCTAAAGCCCAATCTGCTTGATAAAAGGTGACTCCGCGGTATCTCAGAGGCTCGTTAACGTGAATGGTTTTGCGATCGACCTCTTGGCCTGTTTTGTCCAAAACTGACAGATCCGAGTAAAATTGGTCGATCGCCCCGCTCGGACTATAATCGATCCAGAACCGATTCACACGCACCGACCAATCCTTCGGTATTTGTGGCCCCGCCCAAGGCCCAGCATCAGTGATATTCTGCACCCGAAACGTTTCACCGCTAGGAACCAATTCTTGACCCATAAATCCAGTCATCGAGCCAAACATCGACCCAGCTAAAATAATTAGCATACTCGCGTGAACAATAATCGGGCCGATTTTACCAATTATGCCCTTGCGAGCATAAACTTTTTCACCTTCTCGAAATATGCGGTAATTTTTTTGCTGCAAAAGTTGTTCTAACGAACTCAAAGAACTTGTTTCTAATTCCGCACTGAGAGCTAATTTTTCAAACTGCTTCGGTTCTTCATAAAATTTCCAGCGGCGGGCGGCTTTTAGTGCCGGAAATTGTCGGGTAAAAGTGCAAGCTGTCAAGCTGCTGCCGAACAAAATTAGGATTGACAAAAACCACCAAGTGCGGTATACGTGGTCAAGTCCTGCAATTAGCACAACTTTCCAAGTTAGGAAGCCGAACAAAGCCGGGTGTTCTGGATAGTTGGATTGGTAAAATTCTACAGATTGACCTTGTTCGATGATGGTGCCGGAAATGCTGAAAAATGCGATCGCCAGCAGCAAGATAATTGCCAGCCGCAAATCTGCCAGCACTGGCAAAAGTTCTCGCTTGAAAAACTTTAGAGGCGCAGTCGCCCAGTCTGATAATTTAGATAGAAATACTTCTTTTGATATCATTGGTAATTGGTAATTGGTAATTGGTAATTGGTAATTGGTAATTGGTAATTGGTAATTGGTAATTGGGTAACACACTACCAATCACAACTAATTAATTCTCTGTATCCTTCAATTTTGTATTGTTTTCGGTAATTCTTAAAGGACTGAAGTCCTTACTACGAACCTTACTACGAATCTTACTGCGAATTTTAGGCGGGAAGAATGCGGGAAAGCAGAGAAAACACGCCAAATCCTACTAATAAAACGCCACTAACAGGCGTAATCCAACTCGACCAACGGCGCAATTCTAACAACTTTTTAATGCTCGCGGTAAAAGTACCTGCTACAATCAGCGGAGCCACGTAGCCCGCAGCGTAAAACAGCAGCAACACACCGCCTAAAACTAGATCTCCAGTTTTGGAAACCCAAGCTAAAAGGGTAGCTAAAACCGGCGTGCTGCACGGAGAAGCTACTAAACCAAAAGTTAAGCCTAATAAGTACGATCGCACGCCCGCAGGCAAATCTTTCGGAACCCAGCCCACAGCGTCAAAAGACGGCATTTGTAAGGGTAAGGCTTCCAGTAAATTCAGCCCCATTAAAATCGCGATGATGCTGACAACGATCGGCAAACCCAGACCAATTTTGCCATAAACTTGACCAGCAAATGATGCTACAATGCCTAAACCCGCAAGAGTTGTCGCCAATCCCAGGGCAAACCATGCCGACTGGGCAGCAGCTTGCAGGCGGCTTTTTGCTTCGTATCCGCCGATGTAGCCGATCGTGATCGGCAACATGGAAAGCATACAGGGCGTCAAGCTCGTTAGCAACCCTGCCAGAAAAATCACTCCGACACTGACTAAACTCAGGTGTGTCAGTTGAGTGTTGACTAAATTATTAGCAAATTGTGCGAGTTGATAAAGTTGGGTTTGCAGGGTTTCCATCGGTCGATTTTAGATTTTAGATTTTAGATTTTAGATTGACTCCGGTGTCATCGAATTGAGATTTTAGATTTTAGATTGACTCTACAGATGAATCTGGGATATTCAACTAAATATCTATTTTTTCGGTTCTCCACGACTTAAGTCGGGGCTTATATCCCTATGCAAGTGAGTTCCGGCGAGTGTGATGTTCTGGCTATGTTGAAAATTGTAACAGATTCGGGTCGCTTCGGTTCAAGATTTGAGATGTGAGCGCGATCGCCTGATTGAGAGTGCTCGCGGGCGATCGTCAACTGCGATAATAGACTTGTTGCAAAAATAGCTAGGACGGGTTCGCCAGCCCATCCACAATTTTTTTTTCTTGTGGGATGGACAGACGAACCCGTCCGAAAATTTGATTCAAAGGACTTTGGCAATTCCAGCCCAATAAGCATCGCGAATTAAATAATTTATACATATTTGTGGGATGGGCGTCCCGCCAGTCATGAGAGGACGGGCGGGACGCCCATCCCACAAAAACCATCAATTTGTAAGTTATTTAATTCTCATTCCTAAGTGATTGCAAGATTATTCACCTTTTCCAATAATCTAAATCATCAAGATAGAGTCATGTTGCCATTTTGGCAGGTTTCAAATTTAGCTAAGCGGACTCCAATAAGTTCTGGGTTTAAATCAGCCTGTAGATCTATAGTGGTTCTCAAAAAAGTGAGGTACGTTGTTGGGATGCGAGCGCTCTTATATTTATTATATAGTAAGCGAGGTCGCATTAAAAACTCCATTTATAGTCATACCTCATCTTTCTAAGAAAGGCTATATGTATTAACCAAAGTGTGGTCTTAAAAATTTAAGTAGATAAATACACTAAACGCTCTTCTAAACCCGGTTTGTGCGAGAAATATTGGTGTGGAAGCGCAGTATTTAAGAAGAAACCGGGTTTCTCACCCGCGCGTGTAAATCCTAAAATATCAACAATTTGAGTTGGTAAATCAGCACCAACACCAAGATTCCTTGTCTGAGGTGCAATACGATGAAAGCAATCTCTTTGAGGCTGAGATTGCTTTCATCGCACGGCTAGCCCAGGAGAGATTTTGGTTAAAATGCGTCCAGGATTGCCAATAGCAGTTAAGTAGACTCTAGGGGAGCCATTGTCAGCCCAGCACGGCTCAATTGCATATGATAAAGTTCTGCTTGCTCTTGCGGGCCAACCCAGACGGTGGCCTGGCCTTCGTTGTGGATTTGGTCGGCGAGTTTCCAAGCTCGATCGCTCGTCATGCCTGGAATGTACTTAGTCAGACATTCCACAACGTGCTGAAACGTGTTGAAATCGTCGTTGAGGACTATTACCCGATAATTTGGATAAGGCTTGCGGGTAACTTGACTCGATCGAACGGGTGCTATGGTTGGTGAAGAGGTCATCGCGCGAACAGCCACTGAAACTACAAAATTTGTAAAAGAGTTACCGATAGCACTATAACACAATTTGAGATTTCTGAACCGAACTCGGCACTTACTGTCCCCTTCGCGGATTTTAGATTTTAGATTCGGGAATGACTTACGGGATTTTGAATGGGAGCATCTCAGTTTTGCATTTACTATAGTGCTATCCCCGAAGAGCGAGTATTGCAGCACTCGCGAGCTCGCGACAGGGCGCACTATAATAATTAATTTTTTCAAAAAAGAGATGCTCCCTTTTGAATTCCTCCACTAAAATACCGGTTATTCGCAAACAGTATCAGGATTTTAGATTTCCTGTACGATAGCAACTGCATTGGCAAAATACCATTTTCAGATTGGATTTGCGCCGCCAGATTGGCGACGCTTTGACGCATTGTTCGATCTGTCATAGCCTGTTGAATCGCTTTTATAAGTCGTTCAACTCAACAGCCTAAAGTTTTGCTAAGGCTCGATCGATATGCACTTTCATTTTTTCGGCCAAGACAGGGACATTGGGTTCTTGAAGAATACTTAGATGATCTCCAGGGATATCATATATGTCTAATCCTCCAACTGCCAGATCCTTCCAGTTTTCCAAAGTGCTAAAGTGACTTTCATCCTTCGCTCGGAACAAAACCGCCCTGCCTGGATAAGGTTGTGGCTTGTAACTGTTGAAAGCGTAATTCCGAAACTCTACTCCAGGATCTACCTTATGATTATTAATCATCATGCCAGAAGTCGATTTAGTCTTCGATTTTAGGATCTTTTTTAACAAATAGGGAAGCCCTTGTTGGCGCAGCTTTTTGAGATGAAAAGCCAGCTTCTGGCTGAATGACAGTTTGTTTTTTCCTGGAATCGCACTATCCAAAAGACCCAGTAAAGCTACCTCCTCACCCTGTAAATGAAGTAGATGTGCCATTTCAAAGGCTACTAAGCCACCTAATGACTCACCCGCTAGGAGGTAAGGCCCTTTAGGTTGATGTTTTTGGATTTCTTTGAGATAGCGAGTTGCCATATCTGCAACACTCACTAAATCCGTTGGTGATTTGTCAAGTTTATCCTTTTGGAACATACTGACTTCCTCGTTGAGATAAACTCCATAACAGGTCTGGTCTTTGCCGAGGTGTCTTGACAAATCATAGTAAAGAAATATGCCGTAAATGAAGAATAAAGGTAGTTTGGAACTGCCTTCCTGAATCGTGACTAAAGCCTGTGCAGAAGACAAACATCCTTCTTCGCGAAGGGTGTTAGCCAACTGCTGAATCGTTGGTGATTGGAAAAGAATAGCTAAAGATAGCTCTTTCTTGTAGGTTTCCTCTATTTCACGAATTAGCGATATCGCTAATAGGGAATGTCCTCCCAACTCGAAAAAATTATCTGTGGTACTGATGGGTGAAGTATGCAATACTTTTTCCCAAATCTTGATGAGTTGAATTTCCAAATCATCCTGGGGACGGGCCAATTCTCTTGGCTTTTCTTGCTGTACTTTATTTGTCGTCTCGGAGGGAGCGGGAGGATTGGGTGTGGCGGATTCGACTGGTTTTGCTTCGCGAGATTGTTCGGGTACGGGTAGAGCTTTACGATCGACCTTACCATTAGGTGTTAGGGGTAGAGCTTCCAAGAAAACAAAGATAGACGGCACCATATATTCTGGTACGTAGTCTTTGAGCAGACTTCGCAGTTCTTGGATGGTGGGGTTCTGATTGTTGAGGGCGACAATATAACCCACTAGACGCTTGTCGCCTGGAACATCTTCCCTGACGATGACCACTGCCTGCTGCACCTTGGGATGTTTGACCAAAACAGACTCGATTTCACCGAGTTCGATCCGAAAACCGCGAATTTTGACTTGAAAATCTAGGCGACCCAAACACTCAATATTTCCATCTGGCAAATAACGCGCTAAGTCCCCCGTCTTGTAGATTCGTTCGCTTTCCCGAAATGGATTAGGAATAAATCTCTCTGTGGTTAAATCGTCACGCTGCAAATAGCCCCGGGCTAATCCTGAACCACCAATATGTAATTCCCCAGCCACCCCAATGGGAACGGGTTGCAGGAGAGGATCTAAGATGTAGATATCGGTGTTGGCGATCGGCTTACCAATTAAAATTCGCTGTTCGGCATCTTTGACTTGATAAACCGTTGACCAAACTGTTGTTTCTGTCGGCCCGTACATATTCCAAAGTTCTGTACCTTTGGTTAACAATTGGGCAGCCAATTCTTTGGGCATGGCTTCCCCACCGGAGAGCATTTTCATCCGGGACTGACCTTCCCAACCCGGTTCCAGCAATAATAATCGCCAAGTCGCTGGGGTAGCTTGCAGGATCGTAATCCCCAATTGGACGATCGTCCTTAATAACTTTCTGCCATCCATGGCAGCTTCCCGACTCAGGATGACAACCTGCGCTCCCACAGTCAGGGGTAAGTACAGTTCTAAGACTGCAATATCAAACGAGAGAGTGGTGACAGACAGCAAAATATCCGCCTCACAGATTCCCGGTTGCTCGCGCATCGAATTTAAAAAATTGACTGCCCCGCGGTGGAGAACTTGTACGCCTTTGGGCTTACCCGTAGAACCAGACGTGTAAATGACGTAGGCCATATTTTCTGGCGTAACACTTGCGATCGGTGTTTCCTGACTCTCTTGGGCAATGAGAGACCAATCCGCATCCAAACAGATGACCAATGCTTCTTTGGCTGCTTTGGTAGGCAGGTTCTTGACAAGCTGCTGTTGTGTTAACAATAGTTTGGCTTCGGAATTCTCGATCATGTATTCCACGCGATCGTCCGGGTAGTTCGGGTCTATGGGAACATAGGCTCCGCCCGCCTTCAGCACACCTAATAATCCCACCAGCATTTCCAGAGAACGATCGACACAAATGCCAACTAAATCATCTGGTTTTACCCCTTTTTTTTGTAAATAGTGGGCTAGTTGATTGGAGCGTTGATGCAGTTCTTGGTAAGTTAATGTTTGACCTTCAAAGGAAACCGCAATTTTCTCTGGAGTTGCTTCTGCTTGTTGAGTCACTAAGTGGTGGAGGCATCGATCTTGTGACTCATCTGTTTGAGTCTGATTCCATTCCACAAGCAACAAATTTTTCTCTTTGTCTGGCAACAACGGCAATGCAGAAATCGGTTGTTCTGCATGAGCCACAATCCCAGCCAACAAAATCTGGAAATGCTCGTTCATTCGTTCAATGGTTTCTGCATCAAACAAATCCCTGCTGTAAGACCAACTCCCCTCCAATCCTTCGCTGGTTGGTTTTAAGTACAAAGTTAAGTCAAACTTCCCTTCGTTATTTTCAATCACCCAAGGACTTGCTGTTAATTTTGACAGATCGATCGTTTGGAAGGGAATATTTTCCTCAAAGACAAAGGTCACTTGAAACAGAGGAGAATAGCTCAAATCGATCTCGGGACAAAATTGATCGACCAACAAACAATAGGGTACATCTTGATAGGCTTGCGCTAACAAAACGACTTTCCTCACTCGTCCCAGAAACTCTAGGAACGTGGGATTGCCGGACATATCTGTACGAAGGGGGACAGCATTCACAAAATTTTCTGAATTCACACGGCTCACAAAAGGGGAGCCAACAATCACGTCTTCTGTACCTGTATAGCGATACAGCAAAATATTAAAGGCGGCTAACAGGGTTGTTGAGAGAGTGACCCCTTCCTGCTCGGCCAATATACCTAAGGCAGTCGCGATTTCCCCAGAAATGCCAAAAGACAGAGAAGCTTCCCGAAAGGATTGCTCTGGGGGGCGCGGTCGGTCAGTGGGTAGGGGTAATAAAGGAGGGGCTCCAGCAAGTTGTTTTTTCCAATAGGCTAAGGAGTCTTGAAGGGGGAGCTTTCGTACCTCTGACATCAGAGTTGCATAGGATGTTTCGTAGATTGCCCGATCGATAGATTGGAATTTGGGATCGTAATACAAGATTAATCTCAGGATCCCCAAGGCTGCAACCCATTCTTTAGCTCGTATATATTTCTGGATTTCGTAAGGCAATCGATCGCCAAAAAGCTTAGTCCAGTGTTTTTTTCCTTCTTCATAGGCAACTAGATATTCTTCTTTTTTAGTTTGTTCAACGTAACTCCATTGCTGAGAATGATCTCGAATTGCATGGATCAGAAAGTAGGTCGATTTACTGGATATATTATTGCCAGTGTAGCGATATTGAGAAACGACTTCACCGTGGAAATAGACAGGAAAATTACGGGCAATTCGCAAACATAAATTGTAATCTTCGATCGCTAATACACTTGGATCAAATGCACCGATAGACTCAATGGCGACAGTATCGAGGGCAGCACGGCGAAACATAATACAACCGCATTGAATCCTATGCCGGATAGCTAAAATAGTTTCATAATTAGCAACTTCAGGCTGATTCTCATATTTCTCTTCTACTTTGTAGGAGCCATCAGGTTGAATGGAATAGAAGAAATAACGACCAAAGACAAAGCCCACCTCTGGCAGGGCGTTGAGATGCTTGACTCCAATCTCGATCGCTTCAGGTAACAGGCAATCATCACTATCCAGGAAAAGAATATACTCTCCCGTACTAACCCGCAGACCAGTATTGCGTGCAGCCGCCACACCTTGGTTATTTTGATAGACGTATGTTACTTTCGGGTAGCGATCGCAGACTTCTTTCGTATCATCAGTAGAGCCATCGTCTACTACGATCACCTCAAACGGAGGGTAGCTTTGTTCCAGAATGCTCTCAATTGCTTCCGGTAAAAATTGGGCGCAATTATAAGATGGAATCACTACCGATACATTTTTTGTCATTTTCTAGACTCCCAAAGTTATGTTAAAAGTTTCTGCACCCAATATTTAAAATATATCTCTCCAGACATCTATCTGTCCACACATTTATCTGTCCCCACATCTATCTGTTACAACAAAATTGCTATAGCAAGGGGAAAAGTGCCGATTTTGCGAGGTCGGGAGGTCTTTACTATCCCTTCCCTCCCACACATGGCTCGATCTCCACAGGTTAAGATACCGTGCAAGGCAGTGGAAATACCTAAAATACCACACCTATTTTTACATCCATTTAAGTAGGTAGGTAGGCGAGATTAAATAAACTTTATTATGTAACAATATGTAAACAAGGCTAACGAGTGCTGCTAGATGTGTATTTGAATACTTTACAATCGTTTACATATTTGCATTTTACAGCGCCGACCTACTTAGTGGTCTACAATTAATGTTTTTCGCATTCTTAATCCTTGTATAGAAATGGTTACATCGAATTACATCATTACTTTTGCAGGACTAAGCGAACCTATTAAGTTATAGCGGTTCTCACAAAGATTCGCGGACGTTGTTGGGAAGAAGGCGCTCTTGATTTAAGCGTTTATGTAAGCTGTCAGCCATACCTCATCTTTTTGAGAAAGGCTATATACCATTTGTTAAAAATGATGCGACTGTATTTGCAGAGTGTGTCGCTCTCTTTCAATGCCAGGCATTGAATCGACTTTTCGACTGGCGATGCACCTTAGATATCGGGGAAAATCAACAAATCCAACAATTGTTATGTCGCACGATTTCTGAAAGATGGTATTAGGATAATCGGTAATCGATAGTTGGTAATCAGTAGTCGGAAATCAGAAAAAAGCTTTCAGGTTAAAAGCTTAAAAGCCCCTCACCAATTACCAATTACCAATTACCCATTACCGGTATTAGTAGCGAGAACTTCAGTCCTCGGAAACAAAAACTAAAGTCCCCACTACAAACCGATAAAAGTTCGTAGTGAGGACTTCAGTTCTAAAACTCAGATGTTACTAAGCCGCAGCCAAATTTGCTGCTGCGAAATCCCAGTTAGCCAAATTGTCTAGGAAATTAGCAATGTAATCGGGACGGCGATTTTGGAAATCCAAATAATAAGCGTGTTCCCACACATCCAAAGTCAGCAAAGGAGTTTGGCCGTGTGCTAGCGGGGTGTCAGCGTTAGCAGTTTTGGTAACTTTCAAAGTACCGTTGTCCACAACCAGCCAAGCCCAGCCGCTGCCGAACTGAGTTGTCGCAGCAGCCTTAAATTCTTCTTTGAATTTGTCGAAGCTGCCAAAGTCGGCATTGATTTTATCAGCTAAAGCTCCTGTCGGAGTGCCGCCACCGCCCGCTTTGAGGGAATTCCAAAAGAAATTGTGGTTCCAAACTTGACCTGCATTGTTGAAGATGCCGGCTTTGGATGGGTCTTTAGCAGATGCCGTCACAATTTCTTCGAGGGATTTGCTGGCTAGTTCGGTGCCTTCAATCAGTTTGTTGAGATTGGTCACGTAAGCAGCGTGGTGCTTGTCGTGGTGGAACGAAAACGTGTTGGCCGACATATGACCTGACTCTAGGGCGTCAGCGGCGAAGGGTAATGGTGCGAGTGTAAATGCCATTGTGTTCAATCCTCTCTTGGTGGCTTTTTTGGGTTGACTTTCCGGCTTTTGTATGATTTGAGCCCTTAGTCGCTAGCTCGAGTTGATCGAGCTGTTGTAAATAATTATTGACAATTTTCATATTTTATCTCAGTTGCAGCATTTTAGGATTTTGAGCTCTACTTTTCACGAAATCTACTAATATCAGGTTTCACATAGCACAAACCTTGGCAAAAAGTCAACCCGCCTGCGTGATAAATAAAAGTTGCTAGGAAATTGTCACTAGACAGAATTTTGATGATGGTTATAAATAAATTAAACCTGTTTTTGGGCAAATATAAGCTGAATTTAACTTAAGCTGTAAGCAAGTCCAACAGATTCCCGGAGCAGTCAATGGAAAACCGTTCAAATAACCAGACTAATTCCCCTCCTAAATGGTTGAATTTGAAACTAATAGTCAGCGGTCTGGAAACAGTTCAAGACTTAATTGTAATTTCTTTGTGTATTGGTTTGTTCTGTTTCATGGTACTCGAACTGCGAGAAATGTTTTTTTCGCTGCTGCCTCCTTTGAATTTTCAGGAAGTGACGGCCGACATTCTATTTTTATTGGTTTTGGTGGAATTGTTTCGGCTGCTCATTATTTACTTGCAAGAGCAGCGCGTTTCGATTGGCGTGGCGGTTGAAGTTTGTATTGTATCTGTTCTGCGAGAAGTTATAGTTCGGGGAGTTCTGGAAACTCCCTGGGTTCAAATATTGTCAACAGGCGCATTCTTGCTAGTTTTGGGAGTGTTGTTAGTAGTCCGAGTTTGGTTGCCGCCAACTTTTGAGGGAATTGACCCGGAACGCCGTTTTGCTAGCCGAAAAAGAAATCTTTCAGAGCCGGAATCTTCTTCAGAGCCTGTTGCTGTAAATAGCAAGTTCAATTCTCACTGATTGTGGCGGGACAGGCGATTTTAGATTTGCTCTACAGCTTGTCTCGTTACCAGGCATCATGTCCCCTAAAATAAGTAATATAAGGTTAGTAGTGAGGACTTTAGTCCTTATAAACTCATGAAGAAGGACTAAAGTCCTCACTACTAACCTATTTTTACGGTGATTAGTTACAATCCTGAA
>NZ_JAEQCE010000188.1:0-2774 GCF_020738665.1 Microcoleus sp. PH2017_08_TRC_O_A | reverse complement strand
TTGGTACAGGTGTACCAATTGCCAAAGCTGTCCTTCGATTGTGGTGGCGCTTATTGTTGCCCCTGTACCAGGTGTTATTATTGCCATAATATAAGTAGGCTCCTAAAGTAGGGCGCTACTTGGGGAGATGAACAAAACATCAATTCAAAACAGAAATCCAATATTAATTAAATTCTGTTCGATTTCTTCTATGTATTCGTCAATTGTAAATCTTGTATCAGGTAGAAATGGTTCAGCCATCTCAAAAAAACCTGAGCCATTGACATTGCCGGACAAGAATTCAGATGCAGCAGCATTCAAGTTCTTGATTGTATGCCAGTTTGCCATATCCTCGTCGAGTTCTTCCGTTGTAAAAGCGGTGCGAATCAATTGAAACGCGTCATTGATTTCTTCCATATCACCATCACCTTGAATGTATTTCCCAAAAGAAACATCTTATTATTAAATGACTAACAAAAAAAGATGTTTCTTTTGGGAAATAAGTTTAGAATGCAGGTGCAACTGCGGGTTTACTATATCCGGCTGCTGTACCTTGTGGACGATAAACTTCTGACTGAAACGTCATCGATTTTTTACCAGTAAACGGCGAGGCTCCAATAGCAACCCTAATCGCCGTAGCTGCGTCATTATACTCAATATCATCGACTGTGGCATTGACTTTTTTCCCCCCACTTGCTTCGGGTTGGGCGGTGGGGGTGCCACGCCCAAAAGGGACACTACCCGAACGCCCGGGTTTGTAATTGCGAGGGCGACCAGTAAACGCCGAGTTGCCTGTCGTTATCGCTATCACGTTTGCTGGTCGCAAGGTGATGATACACAATGCCGGATAGAATCCAGCGGGCGGTTCCGTGACTTGTGCTGCGGTGTTTTCCAGGCCGAAAATATTGCCTTGATCAGTAGCGCTAATACCCAGTGTTGACAGAATTCCAAGAGCGCCGCGAGTCATACCTACTCGAACGTGGTTAATCGTTCCCGTTGCAGCCAACCCGGTGCCAAATGGGATTACCCCAACACTCATTTTTTCTCTGTATGCGCCCGACGCCTTGCGGGGTACTTCGTGTTTTCTTGTTCCCTTAAGGTAAGCAGCGTAAAGGTCAATTTCTGCTGCCGTAAGAGTTTTCTTGTTAAGTCGCCCCCGCCCTCGGCGTCCCATAAAAATAAATCCTTTATCGATTGATATCCTTATCCTAGACTAATTTTGTGGCAGTCAAACCCAACAATCAATAAAGGAAACCCTACGGGTTTCGGGAAATTACAGCCACCCTGTTTTAATCCCCGCTATACGTAACCACAGAACCCTTGACAAGCTGAATAGGTTTAGTCATTAAAGGAAGTCTTAACGTTGCCCTATCAAAAACAACTGTGGCTACAGGACGGTTACGAGGCTTTTCCCATTGTTCGCCCAAAAGCAGTGTCTTTGGGGCGTCGCCCGGGAACTTAAGATTTGGCTTGCTATTTTTACTTATATTAAATCCTAATTCATCTGGAATCTGTTTAAAAATTTTTAGCATTTTTGTAAACAATTCAACGCCCTCACCTAATGTGTTGCAGTAAGCGTAACCTTCTAGCCCTTGTAGCCGCGCTATTTGACCACTATATGAAACACAGGCTACACCTTTATTCCATTCGTACAGTGGTGAGCCAAACTCTACAGCAATAGCATTAGCCCAACGCCTTATATCACTTGTTTTGATCATTTCAGCGAGACCTTTAGCGGCTATCACAGTATCATCAGTAAATCCGACGCATCTAATTATTTTGGTTCCTTCAGCAGGTGGATAGAAAGAGCCGTCAGGTTTTTTATCTAGCTGTGAGTTTCGTTGCTGAAAATAGAGTTCAATCGCTGGAAATCCTTTAAGTGGGGGTTTGCTATTTTTCGCCGACAAGCTTTCGTTTGCTGTGCTTCCACCAGCATATTCAAGTTGCACAATATGCTGAATGAGTTGCAATGTTGTACCCGACAAAATAATACTATTTTTTTTGTCTTTTTTGTTTTTAAAATATTCAATGTGACGTATTCCAGATTTGCTATCCCCCAAAGTTAGTTCAATGTATCTTGGTTTCTCACCTTGCTTACGCCAATCAACAATTTTATAATTACTTATTGATTCGTTCCTACCGGGTATGCCGTCCTCCCATTCATTCCACCATTCATCCCAATCTACTCCGCCAGTACGAATAAGCTCTTGAATGGCTAAAAGTAGTGAAGGTTCTTCATTGGTAAGCTTTAGGTTTTCTGGTTTAGGTGCGGGTTGCTTCTTAATAACCATAATGTAGTATCTAGTTTACGATTGTAACAATGTATTATCATTGTAGTATATTGCGCTATTACTACAATGAAACTAACTTTTAACGAAAATCAGTGGGAACAGGTATGGTCTCAACCAATAGGCGAGACAAAGGCCAGATTTGTTTGTCCGTTAGTTCTCACAAAAAACGTAATCGCGCTGTTAATGTCTTCATCTGGAATCTGGGCAGAGGAATGGCGTTTAGGAGCGTATATCCAACGCGAAATTCGTTCCGGTCTTACTATTGGTGGCAATCAAGATGCGCGACTTGATGGCAGTAGAAAGCTATATATAAATAGGCTTCAGATATTTACCTACAGCACGGAATGCGATTACTCTTTAATAGCTTATAATAAAACATATAACGCAACATTATTTGCTTATCAGTATACAGGAATAATTACATGAAAGATATAATGCTCAAAATCGATATCGCTCTACTAGGTACAACCGTGGCTATTTTGACTGGCGTCCTGAGTGGCTTAA
>NZ_JAEQCE010000187.1:0-2792 GCF_020738665.1 Microcoleus sp. PH2017_08_TRC_O_A | reverse complement strand
TTGGTTTCACGTACTTTGCCATATTAGTATTATGGATCGCCATGTACGCATTGTCCAGTCTTGTCCAATAAATTAATGATTAGAGGCATACCGATCGCCACTTCTCCCAAGGTCATTTCCTGCCCCGATCCCGTCGGACACTCGACTTTAAAACTGTCGCCCAGATAGCTGTGAAAGCGCTCTAAGGCTTCAATAATCAAATAATTCACCGGAAACCACACGGGGCCGCGCCAGTTGGAGTTACCGCCAAATAAGCCGGTGCTGGATTCAGCCGGTTCATACCGGACGAAATAATCATTCCCCCCTAATTGCAAGCAATAGGGATGATCCTGGTGATACTTGGAGATGGCTCGAATCCCGAACGGACTGAAGAATTCCGCTTCATCCAACATGCGTTGCAGAATCCGTTGCAGTTTGCTGCGATAGGCGATCGCCAACAACCGTCGCGCTCCCATTCCCGGTGTTTCCATACAGGCGACATTCTCTTTGAGGTCAGGGCGATTGCGAATAAACCACTGCATCCGCCGTTTGAAACCGGGAAATTTTTCCAGGGTTTCGAGTTCCAGCACGATGACAGCATAGAGCGGAATTAAACCTACCAGCGATCGCACCTTCAACGGTAACTGTTGCCCATCGGGTAAATGTAGCGCATCGTAATAGAAGCCATCGACCTCATCCCACAGCGCAATATTGCTTTCGCCAATGCCATCGATCGCGTCGGCAATGTAGAGAAAATGCTCAAAAAACTTACTGGCAATGTCTTCGTAGCTGTCGTCGGCTTTGGCTAATTCGAGGGCGATCGCCAGCATATTCAGGCAATACATGCCCATCCAACTGGTGCCATCGGCTTGGTTGAGGTAGCCGCCCGTGGGCAATTCGGCACTGCGATCGAAAATGCCAATGTTATCCAACCCCAAAAAGCCACCCTGAAACACATTGTTGCCCGCCATATCTTTGCGGTTCACCCACCAAGTAAAGTTGAGCAGCAACTTGTGAAAGACCCGTTGCAGAAAGGCGCGATCGCCCTGCCCAGTGGATTTTTGCTCAATTTGATAGACCTGCAATGCCGCCCACGCCTGCACCGGAGGATTCACATCGCTAAATTTCCATTCATAGGCAGGGAGTTGGCCATTGGGATGCATATACCATTCACGGGTGAGGCGATCGAGTTGCAACTTGGCAAACGCCGGATCGATCATCGCTAACGGAATCAAATGAAATCCTAAATCCCACGCGGCAAACCAGGGATACTCCCACTTGTCGGGCATGGAGAGAATATCTTCACTGAACAGTGTGCCCCATTCGTGATTGCGTCCGGCTTTGCGATCGGTAGGCGGCGCGGGTTGTCCCGGATCGCCTTTCAGCCAGTCATTCACGCTGTATTGATAATATTGTTTGCTCCAGAGCAGTCCGGCAAACGCTTGGCGTTGAATATTGCGTTCATCGTCCGATTGGGGAAAGGGCGAAACCTCTTGATAGAACTGATCGGCTTCCTGTTTCCGGGTCTGAAAAATCTGCTCAAACTCAGCGCTAAACGGGGCGGACAATTGGGACCGATCGCTCAACCGCAGGCGCACGGTTTTGGTGGCTCCTGGTGCCAAGGTCAGCGAATAACGGGCGGCAAATTTTGTGCCGACCCGATCGGGATTAATCGCTTGAGCATCACCATTCACCACATAGTTATTAATGCCATCTTTCACATAGGGCGATCGATTCGCTGTGCCAAACAATCGCTGATAATTGGTTTCGTTATTCGTAAATAGTAATTCTGCATCACCCTCACAGTAAAGCCAATGCGTTGCCAGGGTGGGATGCTGGGCTTCGAGTTGACTGAACGTTGGATCAGAATGCACGACTTTGATTAAAGGCGGTGTGATGTCCGGGTTCCAGTCCCAGAGATTGCGAAACCATAGCGTGGGTAATAACTGTAAGGTGCTAGCTTCACTGCCGCGATTGGCGATCGTGATTTGAATCAGAATATCTTCCGCTGTGGCTTTGGCATATTCTACAAAGACATCGAAGTAGCGATCGCCATCAAAAATACCAGTATCCAGCAATTCAAACTCGGGTTCTAGTTTGCCGCGGCGTTGATTTTCTGCGACTAATTGAGCATAGGGAAATGCCTGCTGTGGGTACTTATACAGGCATTTCATGTAGGAATGGGTCGGGGTGCTGTCGAGATAAAAATAATATTCCTTGACATCTTCGCCATGATTGCCTTCATTGCCTGTTAAGCCAAAAATGCGCTCCTTGAGAATGGGATCGTGACCATTCCACAGGGCGATCGCAAAACATAAGCGTTGTCTTGTGTCAGAAATTCCGGCAATGCCATCTTCACCCCAACGGTAGACGCGCGATCGGGCCTGGTCGTGAGGAAAATAATCCCAAGCCGAGCCATCGGGGCTGTAATCCTCCCGCACCGTGCCCCATTGTCGCTCACTTACATAGGGTCCCCAGCGTTTCCAGTAGGCGATCCGGTCTTGGTCTTGCTGCAATCGAAGTTTCTCTGGAATCATCAAACTTCTCCGGTACGGTGAATAACGATCTAAAGAGTTTGCTAACAGAATTCTGCGTGTTTTTAATAAAAGCAGCCTGAGAACTAGATGAGAAAGCACATCTTTGTCAGACCGGCGGCTTTGCCTGAGCACCAACTATGGTTGTTTTTTCCAGTCGTCGGTCAGTAAACCTGAGAACCGTTACATAAATCCTACCCAAAGTTACTCAAGATTGGACAATATTGGACTTTGAGCTTCGTTTACTTCCTGCTTCATCCTGGTAGTGTCGGCACTCAC
>NZ_JAEQCE010000186.1:0-2823 GCF_020738665.1 Microcoleus sp. PH2017_08_TRC_O_A | reverse complement strand
AATTTAACGAGTTGTGGACTTCCTTCTCGACCTTAACAGGCTGGCTAGTACAGACAGAACTGCGGTTTACAAACCGGATAATTGAGCCTTGGTTTTCGGCATTGCAGATATTATCTCAATTCTAGACTTATCTTGTCCAGCGAGCTTTGACTAAGTTTAGATAACTATTTCGCCCTGTAAGTTAACCCTTCATCTTCTTCTGTTTGCCACTGCCGCAAAAGTTCAAAAGCATTAAAGCCCCTGTATTGCAGGTAGTTCAAGACTTTGCCCTTGGTTTTCGGATCTACTTTACTCCAAGCATCGATCTTGTATTTCCGCATGACTTTGGCTTTTAATTCGGCGAGTTTTGCGGCTTCCGAGTCCAGATTTTCGGCAATTTCTTCCTCCCAGACTTGCTCGAACAAATCGCTAGTAATTCCTTTTTGCAGGCACTTGCGCTTGATGGCCGATTTCCCGTATTTGCCCGTAGCAGAGGCGATCGAGTTTGCCACCAAGCGAGTGTCAGACTGATAGCCCCGGTCTTGAATTTGCGCGATCGCCTCCAATATTTCCTCATTGCCAAAACCTTTCTCTTGCCCCTTTTTGCGAAGTTCAGAGGCACTGTAGTCTTTGCGGGACAAGAGAAAATAGAAATAGTCAAGACAGCTCATCAGTTAAATCGAAGGTTGGCGCGCAAATACTTCTGTAGCGAATATCAAATCCAGTCGCCTTGCTATCGGCAGACTGCATCGCGATCGCCTCTATTCTTCTGTATCCTCCTCTTCTTCCACTTCCACTTCCGGTCTGTCCACATCGATCTGAATCAAGCGAATGTGCTTGTATCCGAGTTTAATTTCAAACTCGTCACCTGGCTTTAATCCCATTTCTTGGGTATAATTTGCCCCGATCACGATCGAGCCATTCTTGTGAACGCTAGCGCGATAACTCGCTTCTCGTCCGCGTCCGTCTGCTTTCGACTTCTCTAGCTCAATTCCCTTAGCAGCTAACACTGCATCGTAAAACTCAGCCAAGTTAATCCGGGTTTCTCCACTTTTGCTGACGGTGAAGTAGCCGCAAAGCTTTGCAAGTTCTCTGCGCGGCAAATCGCTGCCTTTGATTTTTTGAAGCAGACCTTTTCCTGTTAAGGGTGCTGTAGCTGTTTCTGCCATTGACCGTACCTCGCTTATTGGACTTTACTTATATCAATTACAACACATTAGATTAACTTTGTTTCACTGTCAATACTAAGAATTCGGAATATAAGATTCTGGGTAAATTTTTGCGGTCTCAAAACCGGGGGTGTAAGTAAGGATACTCGAAGGCAGATCTATTTGCCTTCGAGCAGGTGATGCTTGCCTAAGCGTCAAGGGCGCGATCGCGGGAGGAATTATTGTCGCAAATTAAATGCTTTACTTTTTTACAGTAAAGTCTGTTCCCAACTTTCACCAATCCCCGATCCAGTCTGCGGTCAAGGTAAAAACCAAAGCACCGATGAATGAAAATACCTAGGGCGCGACACAGGCAAATCTGCCGCCAGCCTTGTTACCGGCGCGGGGTTAAATTTTACCTCAACAAGGCGAGGCAGCACTTGTTCTCGATGCCGCTGCCACCTACTTGTAAACCCTGTTTTTCGGGCAGCGAATCCCCTCAAAACCCCAAATACCGAAGAGCAATCTTCTACTAAGGTGTTCGGCATATATAGCCCATCCACCCTGACGGTTAGGACGCTCTTAATGGCCCTTTCCCCATGGAGTCGATTGCTTCTGACTTCTGAGTTCAGACTTCTTTTTACCCCCCGAGCGCAGCCTTTATCGCCTTCTTCCTTCTCCGTTCTTCCTTCTTCCTTCTTCCTTCTTCCTTCATTCAACATCTGCTATAATTTGCACACAACGCAGTCCGGGGAAGGCAATCCGGTAAAAAAATCAAGGAAATTTCACCTGTTCGTTGAAAGGGTTTTCGCTAAAAACCGATTGAATGGGCGTGGCGGCAGAAACATCGTGCAGCCACCACCGGAGGAATTAGCTGCTGCACCAAAAACATTAGATCTCTTACAAAAATACAAAGCACCACACCCCAGCCCTCCCCGCGAGTTCGGGGAGGGGGTAAGATTATTCTTGTTTCCCCCCGAAGTTCGAGGGGACTTGCGGGGGGTAAATTTGACTTTTGCAAGAGTTCTATTGTCTGTGATGTTCGAGGGGGAGAAGCGGATGGGGGGGACAAGAACAAGGAATAGGGAATTAAAATATACAATTTATAATGTTGTAGAGGGATTTGTTTCATCGCGCGATCGGGCTGCGCCACTCTTCAACCTTCGCTACTTTCTCAGTGGACTCCGAGGGGGCGATCGGGAAAATCGCCCTCGGAGGGCCACAAGCCAGAGAATTTGACGTTATTTTGACAGGGCAATTGAAAAAGACCGACTTAAATGCAGTACAGCTTAAATATTGGTTTCAACACAAATTAGCACTTACCGCTCATCAACCCGGTTTCTACCCAAAATCAGAAGCTGGGAAATTTGCGTATCTAGGAAGAAACCGAGTTTTTCGTCAAGAGAGTAGGCGCCCAACTGTCGATCGAGCATTCGTCCCAGATGCGATCGAGCAGCAGCCGATCGCGAATTGCCAAGGACAACCGCAGTTAATTTCGCTCCCAAGCAAGCGAGCCCAAACTCAGCTCCGGGCGATCGGTTGTTGCTTCTGGGTTAGGAACTGTAACTTAATTTATGGACAAAGCTACCCATCCTTAACTATTTGGGTAGCTTTTTGAGCAAATTGTGGCGGCGCGAGACTATTTGCCCGTAGTTCAATTTGTTTTTGCCCCCGTGCCATTGGATTACAGATGCGG
>NZ_JAEQCE010000031.1:0-81237 GCF_020738665.1 Microcoleus sp. PH2017_08_TRC_O_A | reverse complement strand
GGCATCTTGCCTGTTGCTGACTGGGGCGGGCAAGATGCCCAACCCCTACTCCCCACAGTCAAATTACTCAACAGTGGAACAGGCATCTTGCCTGTTGCCCAGAATGCAGTATCACAAACAAAAATAGCAATTAGACAAGTCAGCGAATTGGCAGATGCGATCGACTCTAACGGATTCATGCCTATATCAGGAAGTTACAATCCCAACACATATTATCGACAACGCGCTTACGTTTCAGGCAAGTACGATCGCGACTACGAAGACTTCAACCTCAGCGGCAAACAAGCAACAGCCTTTAATTCAGTCGTAGCATTTACCAAAACTCGGAAAATCCCCCTAATTTTCGTCAATTTGCCCCTCACCGACGACTACCTAGATCCAACTCGTCGGTGGGCAGAACAGCAGTTTAGACAACGAATGCAGCAACTCTCGCGACAAAAAGGATTCGCCTTCCGCGACTTGTCCCAGCGGTGGCCAAATCGCAACGACTATTTCTTAGATCCCAGCCATCTCAATCGCTTTGGGGCGATCGCAGTTTCTCGCATCCTCGCCTCCGATACCAGCATTATTTGGCCGCAGCCCAAATCCAGAAGTATTGATGGGTAATCAATACCATTTTCGATGGGCGATTTTCGATTAAACAATGGGGAATTCTCGTTCCCCGGCGCTGCCGAGGAACGCAGATGCTTTGGCTATGCCTCGCAATTTTCAAGAATAGTTTAATATCTAAAATGATGTCCGAAATCAATTTGTGCGATCGAACATTTTGAGATTTTTTAGTTCAGTCTAAAATCCCAAACCCCAAATCCCAAATCCCAAATTAATTGTGCAACTAAAACAAGTAATTATCGCCCACAAAGCCCGAGACACCCTCAGCCAGCGGTGGGCAGAACAATGTGCCCGCCAGTTAGAAAGTCGCGGATGTCAAGTTTTAATGGGCCCCAGCGGCCCGAAAGATAACCCGTATCCGGTGTTTTTAGCTTCTAGTAACAGCCCGATCGATCTAGCCGTAGTCCTCGGCGGCGACGGTACAGCCCTGGCCGCAGCCCGGAATTTGTCTGCTGACGGCATCCCGATTTTAGCTGCGAATGTAGGCGGACATCTGGGTTTTTTAACCGAGTCTTTTGAGGATTTCCAAAATACTGAGGAGATTTGGGACAGACTAGCCGAAGATAGGTATGCCGTGCAGAAGCGGATGATGTTGCAGGCGGCGGTTTTTGAGGGAAACAGAACTAATCTTGAACCGGAAAGCGATCGATTTTTGGCACTTAATGAAATGTGTGTCAAACCTGCTTCTGCCGATCGAATGCCGAGCTGTATTCTAGAAATGGAAGTTGACGGCGAAGTAGTCGATCAATATCAAGGCGACGGTTTAATTGTGGCAACCCCTACCGGTTCGACTTGCTACACCGCATCTGCCAACGGGCCGATTATCCACTCGGGAATGGATGCGATCGCAGTTACTCCGATTTGCCCTTTAAGTTTATCCAGCCGGGCTGTAGTTTTGCCGCCCGGTTCCGTCGTCAGCATTTGGCCCTTAGCAGATTACGAACTCAGTACAAAACTCTGGATGGACGGCATTTTAGCTACAGCAATTTGGCCCGGACAGCGCGTAGATGTGCGGATGGCAGACTGCGAAGCCAAATTTATCATTTTGCGGGAAAACTATTCTTATTACGGCACATTGAGGGAAAAACTTCAGTGGGCCGGAGCCCGAATTCGGTACACCAACAATCACCGCAATTAATCCACATCATCAACCGTTCAATTAGGTACGTAGTTGCGCTTCAGCGCTCTTTTGCAAAATCTAGAAAAGAGCGCTTTAATTAGGTACGTAGTTGCGCTTAAGCGCTCTTTTGCAAAATCTCTAAAAGAGCGCTTCAATTAGGTACGTAGTTGCGCTTAAGCGCTCTTTTCCACAATCTCCGAAAGAGCGCTCAAGCGCAACTACGTACCTTAAGATTTGGACTGAAGTCCGATTAGCGCTCTTTTGCAAAATCTCTAAAAGAGCGCTTTAATTAGGTACGTTGTTGCGCTTAAGCGCTCTTTTTCACAATCTCTAAAAGAGCACTTCAATTAGGTACGTAGTTGCGCTTAAGCGCTCTTTTCCACAATCTCCGAAAGAGCGCTCAAGCGCAACTACGTACCTTAAGATTTGGACTGAAGTTTGATTAGTTCTCTTTTCTACAATGTCCGAAAGAGCGCTAAAGCGCAACTACGTACCTTAATTTTGGAGTTAAGTCCGATTAGCACTCTTTTGCAAAATCTACGAAAGAGCGCTGAAGCGCAACTACGTACCTTACGATCGCACCTATTCATCTGTACTCTGTTAAGATCGCTCAATATCTTGACAAGCAACCCGATCCATGCAGACTCTCAAACCATCAACCCGACCTTTCAACCATCAAGATACATATCCCTGCCCTGTCTGTCGCACCGGTCAAATTTCCACCATGCCGATGATGGAAGCCCTCGGTTGCAACTTCTGCCAGCACATTTTTACCGCTAGCGAAGAAAGACAATCGCTGAAAATGGCCGATCGCCAACCGCCCGTAACATGGCACTGGGACGGCAAAAAATGGATAGGAGCGCACCTCGAAGGCACAGAATTCGGATGGTCTTATTTTGCCGCCGCGATCGGTCTAGTCTTCCTTCCCACCACCTTGCTCGGACTTTCAGCTTACTATTTTCCTCCGGTTCCCGGCAGCCGTTTGTCGTGGTTCCCCGCAGCTTGGACGGGCTTAGCCTTTTTGTCCCATTTAGGCATAGTGCTGTGGTTGGTAGCTGAATTTTATCAATTTCCGGTGGGCACTTACTTCAGAGCTTGGGCGCGCAGGATTCGCCGGCGCTAGCTGGATGCTGTCAAAGAGCCGATCGACCTCAGCCGCCCACCAGCATCAATTCAGCTAAAATTAGAGGCGATCGCAAAACTCAACTCCAAATCTGCACCACTAAAGCTATAATCGTTAGCTATTCTAAATACATCTGATACGAGCGCATAGCGATTTGTGAGGAGAGCGATGAACATACTTGGAATCTCGGCGTACTACCACGACAGCGCCGCCGCCTTAATTCGCGATGGAGAAATTATCGCCGCAGCGCAGGAAGAAAGATTTTCCCGCAAAAAGCACGACGCCAGATTTCCCAAGAATGCGATCGCCTATTGCCTAAAAGAAGCGAACATAGAATTGCGGGAACTCGATCGCATAGTCTTTTACGACAAACCATTAGTCAAATTTGAGCGCCTGCTAGAAACTTACCTAGCCTACGCACCCAAAGGTTTTCGCTCTTTCCTCACCGCCATGCCCATCTGGCTGAAAGAAAAGCTTTACCTCAAAACCATGCTCAAAAGAGAGCTCGCAGAAATGGCAAACTGCAAAAGCAATAAACTGCCATCTCTGCTATTTACTGAACACCACCAATCCCACGCAGCCTCAGCATTTTTCCCCAGCCCCTTCCAAAAAGCCGCCGTTTTGTGCCTCGACGGCGTAGGCGAATGGGCAACAACCTCAGTCTGGCTAGGAGACGGAAACCAACTTACACCTCAGTGGGAAATCGATTTTCCCCACTCCTTGGGTTTGCTTTATTCAGCTTTCACCTATTACACCGGGTTTAAAGTCAACTCTGGTGAATACAAACTCATGGGTTTAGCGCCCTACGGCGAACCCAAGTATGTAGACAAAATTCTCACCCATTTAATCGACCTCAAAGATGACGGAACTTTCCGTTTAGACATGGATTATTTCAACTACACTGTTGGCTTAACCATGACAAATCAAAAATTTGACGAACTGTTTGAAGGGCCGCCACGCAAAGCTGAAGGAAAATTAACTCAGCGGGAAATGGACATTGCAGCATCCATTCAAGTTGTTACAGAAGAAGTTGTTTTGCGGCTGTGCAGAACAGTTAAAAAAGAATTGGATGTAGATTATCTTTGTCTTGCCGGCGGTGTTGCTCTTAACTGCGTTGCTAACGGCCGACTCTTGCGGGAAGGTATTTTCAAAGATATTTGGATTCAACCTGCCGCAGGAGATGCTGGCGGTGCTTTGGGCGCAGCTTTGGCGATTTGGTATCAGTATTGCGAACAAACTCGTACTGTTGCTGATGAGCTACTCGTAGCAAATAAGATTAAGGAGGAGAGGACTGAAGTCCTTACTACAAACCAAGCTGTGGCGACTGTGGCGAAGTCTGTGGCTCATTTAACTTGTCACGACAAAATGCGCGGCTCGTATTTGGGGCCAAGGTTTACTGACACAGAAATTCAGGAATATTTGGATGCTGTCAAAGCTAGCTATCATCGATTGGACGATGCAGAATTGATGCCACAGTTGGCGGAAATTTTGGAACAGGGAAACGTCGTCGGATGGTTCCAAGGGCGGATGGAATTTGGGCCGCGGGCTCTGGGCGGGCGATCGATTATTGGCGATCCCCGCAATGCTAAAATGCAATCCGTGATGAACCTGAAAATTAAATATCGGGAATCATTTCGACCTTTTGCACCCTCAATCTTAGCCGAACGAGTTGCGGATTATTTCGAGATTGACCATTCTAGCCCTTATATGCTATTGGTTGCTCCAGTCAAAGCCAGTCTCCGCATTCCCATGACAGCGGAACAACAAGAATTGTTTGGCATTGAAAAGCTTAACATTCCGCGATCGGAAATTCCGTCTGTTACCCACGTCGATTACTCGGCTCGCATCCAAACCGTTCACAAAGAAACCAATCCTCGGTACTATGACTTAATCAGTCATTTTGAAGAGCGATCGGGATGTTCGATTTTAGTAAATACTTCATTCAACGTCCGAGGCGAACCAATTGTTTGCACTCCTGAGGATGCTTACCGCTGTTTCATGCGAACCGAAATGGATTATCTGGTTTTAGAGAATTTCTTAATTCCTAAATCGGAACAAATACCTTGGAAACAAGACGAAGCTTGGAAAAATGAATTTGAACTAGATTAGTTATTAGTTATTGGTTATTTGTTATTGGTTATTTGTGATTTGTTGGTGTTAATGACTGATAAATGACTAATACCTAATACCTAATGCCCAATGCCCAATGCCCCATTCCCAATGCCCCATTCCCAATTTCTAATGAGCGACGAAATAAAAAAACTCGATAAAAAAGGCCTGCGCGATTTCGGCCTGCTAATTGGCGGCTTAATTGCAGTGCTGTTCGGTTTAGCAGTACCTTTGCTGCGGCGCGATTCTATACCTTGGTGGCCCTGGGCGATCGGCGCAGTGCTAATTGTGTTAGCATTGGCTGCGCCGAAATCGCTCAATCCCATTTACCACGGGTGGATGTGGTTTGGACTTACCCTCAACAAAATCGAAACGCCGATCGTGCTGGGGATAGTTTTTTACCTGATAATTTGGCCGATGGGAGTTATCAAAGGTATATTTGGCGAAGATGCAATGCGGCGCAAACTAAATCCCAAAATGGATACTTACCGCGTCCCGAGTAAAGCAAGAACAAAAGTTAGCATGGAGCGTCCTTTCTAAGTGTTTGAATCAACATTAGACTTTCTCAAAGATTTGTGGGCGTTTATGAAGGAACGCCAAAAATATTGGTTGCTACCATTAATTGTGACTTTAGTCTTTTTAGGAGCTTTGATTGTATTGAGTCAGGGTTCTGTAATTGCTCCGTTTATTTATACCCTGTTTTGAAATAATGAGCAAGTTGAAGACTTTGGGTGTCAATTTAGGTTTGACACTCGGCGGTTTATTAATGGGGGTGGTAATCGGTGAAATTGGATTGCGAGTTGCTAGAGTTGAGGGCTACCCAAAAATAGGAGATGTTGTAGACTCCGCGCCAACTCGTTTCCACACTTCCGATCGCGATTTGGGTTGGAAGCTCAAACCCGGTGTGTCCGGCGAGTGGAATGGGGAAGGTGTAAGTTTTGTACAGGTGAATAGTGACGGTTTGCGCGATCGCGAACACACCAAAACCAAACCTCCCAATACCTTGCGCGTCGCAGTTTTAGGCGACTCTTTCACCGAAGCAATTCAGGTACCAGTCGAACAAACTTTCTGGTCAAAATTAGAACGAAAGCTAGGTAACTGCGGCGCCGTTAAGGGACGCAAAAAAGTTGAGGTCATCAATTTCGGCGTTCAGGGTTACGGTACCGCTCAAGAATTGATGATGCTGCGGAAAAAAGTATGGGATTACAGTCCTGATATTGTAGTCCTGGCATTTTTTATTGGCAATGATGTAATTAACAATTCCCCGCAACTGGAATACGACCATTATCGACCATTTTTTGTTTACGATGCTAGCGGCAAGTTAGTACCAGATATGTCTTTTCGCAATCTGCCGCCGATCGCTCGCAACGAAAGAGCAGTTTCTTTTGTAGATAGAATGCCCAGTTTTTTGGTCAACAATTCCCGCATCTTGCAGGTGATTAAAAAGGTAGATTTAGATAGGAAAAAGCGGCAGTTATCTGGAGATTTTACCGCTTTGAGCAGCCAAAACTTCAATCCACCTCAGGATGCAGTTTGGAAAGATGCCTGGAGGGTGACAGAGGGTTTAATCGTGACAATGCGGAATGAAGTCGTGCAGAAAAAAGCTGATTTCTTGGTTGTGACAATTGGCGATCCGATGCAAGTTCTCGGGGATGTCAAAGTCCGAAAAGATTTGATGACAAAGCACAACATTCAGGATTTATATTATCCCGACAGGCGGCTGGAAAAATTGGGCGAGCGCGAGGGTTTTCGGGTACTGAATTTAGCCGAACAGTTCAAAGGCTATACAGAAAAATATCAAGTCTGCGCCCACGGTTTTGATAATTCTATACCCTGTGGGGGTCACTGGAACGAACTCGGACACCGACTGGCCAGCATCCTGATCAACAGAAATCTGTGCGAAAATTTGCAACAGTCTCAAGTACCAAAAAAATAACCGCAATCAGTCAAATTTCATGAAAGATTCAACGCCACTCCAAAAAGGCAAAAATATATTAACTTTAATCGCCGTCAATTTGGCGATCGCCTTTATTTGTCTGGAAGCTTTGTCCCTAGCTTTTTACTTTATCAACCAAAAGCAGTTTTTTTATACCAGAACCAAAGCCAAAGAAAAAGTAGTCGAAGATATTGAACGTATCGGCATTAGACTAGATGAATCTATCGTAGAAAGACTCCACCCGTTTTTTGGCTACGTTCTCAAACAAGGTGCTTTTACCAATGAAAGATTAAAGTTAAAAGTCAACAGACACGGGTTTTTTTCCCTGTACGAATATCCCTTTATTAAAACCAATAAAAAACAATTTATTATCGGAGTTTTTGGCGGTTCAGTCGCCAACAACTTTGCAGTAGATGAGTATATAAATCAAAGATTGTCTAAAAAATTGCAGAGTTATCCAGAATTTGCCGATCGCGAAATTCGCATTTTAAATTTTGGCAACGGCGGCTACAAACAGCCCCAGCAATTATTGATTTTAAATTATTTTCTGGCTTTGGGTCAAGAGTTAGATTTAGTCATCAATATTGACGGTTTTAACGAAGTAGCACTGTCAAATTTAAACAACAAAGCCCAACTAGAAATAGGAATGCCCAGCGTCCAGCACCTACAGCCGCTGACAAGTTTAGCAAGCAATGTGTCGCCGGAAGTGATGAGTTCCATCGTCGAAATTAACGAAAACAAAAAACAATTGAAAGCAGGTATTGACAAATTGCAAAATTGTCAACTTGCCTTGTGTCACGCCGTTACCTCGCTGAGAGTGAAACAATTAGTCAACAATTACCAGCAAGCCGTTGTCAAGTACGACGCACAAGTCAAACAAACCAACTCAGACAGCGTAAATAGCGGTATAGTATACATTCCCAAAGCTGAGTCTGTGTTGCCAGAGGCTGCTGCTTTTGACAAAATGGCCTCGATTTGGTACGAATCGTCGATCGGCATGAATCAAATTTTATCGAGTAGAAACATTAAATATTTTCACTTTATCCAGCCCAACCAGTATTATCCAACTAAACGAGTGTTTACCGCCAAGGAAAAGGAAATTGCCATCAGCAAAGACAGCCCGTACATCGCAGGAGTAAACAAAGGTTATCCGGTGCTGTTGTCCAAAGTCGATGATTTGCAGAAGGCTCAGGTTAATGTGTTTAGTGCCGTAAATATTTTGGACAATACAAAAGATACTGTTTACAAAGATGCTTGCTGTCACTATAATTCAGTGGGAGAGGAAGTATTGGCAAACTATATTTCCAGTTCCATCATTAAAGTAGTAAGAAAGTCTAAATAAATATTTATGAAAGATTTGAAGTTAATTAACAAAGGCCAAGAAATCCTCAAAATTACTTTGATTAACTTGGCGCTTTTACTTGTTTTCCTAGAACTCGGTTCCTTGGGATGGTATTTTGTCAAGCACAAGCAATTTTTCTATACTAGAGAAAAGGTGCAAGATAAGTCGGCTTTAGGAATTAATTTAGAAGGAGTGCGTCTGAATCAGTCTATTGTCGAAAGGTTTCATCCTTTCTTTGGGTTTATTCAAAGACCCAGCGATGATTTTCGACCTGGTTTTAAGGTGAATAACTACGGATTTATCTCTCCTTATGATTACCCTTTTAAAAAGCTTAAAAAAAATCAATTTGTGATCGGAATTTTTGGCGGTTCCGTGGCTTCAGATTTTTCTATATTTCAAATTCAAAACAAAATTTTACCTAAATACCTAAAACAGGTTCCCGGTTTACAGGACAAAGAATTTATAATTTTGTCTTTTGCTACAGGCGGTTACAAACAGCCGCAACAGTTATTAATTTTAAACTATTTTTTGGCCTTAGGTCAAGAATTAGATCTAGTAGTCAATATAGATGGCTTTAATGAAGTAGCACTTTCTAATTTAAACAATAAAAATCAAATTAATCTGGCGATGCCGAGCATTCAGCACATTTCGCCGCTGACTAGCTTGGCGAATAATAGCCTTTCTACCAAGGCTTTGCAAGCAACTATTAGAATCAAAGAAAATAAAACTAAGATTAATGAGGGTTTGGAAAGTTTGCAACACTGCTCTTTAGCTGCGTGCGATGCTTTGACTTCTGTGTACGTTCAAAATTTAGTCAACAATTATCGAAGAGATGTGATTGCCTTTGAAAAAGAACGCAGCAAAACTCAGCAAGATGACGAGGGTAGTGTGATGTATATTAATAAAAATAAGTCTGTTTTAGAGGATGGTGCAGCTTTTGAACAAATGGCGTGGAATTGGGCAAAAAGTTCAATTTTTATGCACAAAGTGCTGTCGGCTAGCAATGTTCCTTATTTTCATGTCCTCCAGCCGAATCAATATTATCAGACAAAAAGGGTGTTTAGCGATGCCGAGAAGCGGATTGCTTTTAATAAAGAGACTCCTTATGCTAAGGCTGTGGAAATTGGATATCCGGCTCTTTTGGGTAAGTTTCCTAATTTACAAAAAAATAAGATTAATATTTTGAATGGGGTGAAGGTGTTCGACAAGACTAAAGATGTTGTTTATGTAGATAGCTGCTGTCATTACAATAAAACTGGAGAGGTAATTTTTAGCAATTATGTGGGTAGTTCTATTGTGGAAGCTTTGCGGAAGGATGAAAGAAAAAATAAGAAGTGATATTATGTCCAGTTGATTTATTATTGATTGTACAATTTGCGAGCTCGTAGGGGCGGGTTCACCAACAAGATATAACGATAACCAACAATATATAAAAACCCGCCCCACTCTCACGAATAATTCACATCAACCTGATATTTATATTTAATTTCTAAATGTAGGTGATGATTCATCGTTGGGTGGGGGCGGGTTTTTGAGATTGTTTGTTTCCGGCGATGATGGTTGGTGAACCCGCCCCTACGGGTATTATGTCCATGGATTAAAATTACATGGATTTTAGGTTTTTGGTTGGGTTTTAGGTCGATCGCCCGTGGATTCGATCGGCATTACCAAGATCTTATCAACTCGGTTTCCGTCCATATCGACGACTTCGACGCGCAAGCCGTTCCATTCAAAATGCTCTGCCGCCGCCGGAATTTTACCCAAATTTGTAATCACAAAACCGCCCATTGTGTGGTAACTTCCCCTATTTTCTAAAGAGACTTCTTCAATTCCAAACAGTTCAAAGAAATTCTCAACCGGCAGCATTCCGTCTAACAGCCAAGAACCATCTTCGCGCTGCACGGCTTGCGGTTCGTCGGCATCTTCAATCGAGGGAAAGTCGCCAACTAATTCGACTAAAATGTCGTTGACTGTCACTAATCCTTGAATGACACCGTATTCATCTACTACCAAGGCAAGTTGATTGCTAGATTGCTTGAAAAGCTCTAAGACTTTTAAACCGCGCGTACTTTCGGGTACAAATAAAGGTCTCCGCAAAGAAGCACTTAAATCGAGGGGTTGACCGGTCAAAGTTCTCGACAGCATATCTGTAACGTGTACTAAACCGACAACGTTGTCGAGTCCGCCCTGACAAACGGGAAACCGGGAATGACCGCTGCCAAGCATTTTTTGGCGGTTTTCTTCAACTGAATCGTCCAAATCTAGCCAGGTCAGATCGGGGCGGGGAGTCATTAAAGCGCTGACTCGCCGATCGCCTAAACGGAACACTCTTTCTACCATGTCCTGTTCGGCTTCTTCAAAGGTTCCCGCCTCGGTTCCTTGCTCTATTAAAACTTTAATTTCTTCTTCTGTAACTTGCGGTTCTGTCGAGGGCGATATCCTCATCAGCCGCATCACCAAGTCAGTGGAATAACTTAACAGATAAACCGCAGGAGCACCAATTTTGGAGAGCATTCGCATGGGAATTGCTACGCTTGAGGCGATCGGCTCAGGGTTGTTGAGGGCCAACCGCTTCGGCACGAGTTCGCCGATAATTAAGGTCAGATAAGTGATCGTTAAAACTGCGATGACTGAGGCGATCGGCTGAGCATAGGGCGCTAAAGCCGGTATCAAGCGCAACAGAGGCTCTACTCTTCTAGAAATTGTGGTTTCTCCGAAAGCGCCTGACAGGATAGCCAGCAGCGTAATTCCGATTTGAACAGTCGGCAAGAACTGATTGGGGGCATTAGCCAGATCCAAAGCTACACGGGCATTCGTCGAACCCTGGTTAGCCATCTGTTGCAGTCTCACCTTCCGTACTGAGATGATGGCCATCTCTGACATCACAAACACGCCATTGAGCAAAACTAGCAGGAGAACAATCAGAAGGTCGGTACTTGGGGACATTTCTCAATTTATCGGTAGTAAAGGCGAAGCGCACTGCCCGCTTAAAGCATAAGCCCGGAAGCTGCCAATCTCGATCGCAAAAATCGAAATTGTTGTCAACCTGTCCCTAGATTAACGGAACGGGCTCATTTCGATCGCAAGTTCCAGATATTTACAGAAGGCTTCTAGTAGAAATCTACCCGCAGTACAGTTGAACTGCCAACAGCCGATCGGCACAATGATAGATGTTTGTCGTACAATCGAACTTACTAGGCAGCGGGGAAGATCCTTCGCCCATCGGGATAAAAACTAACAGCCCATGACTTTCTCTTCGATAATTCGGACATTGGGGCGATCGCCCCTAGCCACAGAACTTCTCAACAAGCTCAAACGGCATCACTGTTTGCAACTGAACGGTATCGCCCGCTTACCAAAAGGTTTAGTAGCTTCCGCCCTCGCACAACAAGAGGGGCGAAACCTATTAGCCGTGACAGCAACTCTGGAAGAAGCCGGCCGCTGGGTAGCTCAATTAGAGGCGATGGGTTGGCAAACCGTACATTTTTACCCAACTTCGGAAGCTTCGCCCTACGAGCTATCTTACTCCGACGAGAACGAAATGACCTGGGGGCAAATGCAGGTTCTGGCGGATTTGGTGGATCGGGAACAAAAAACGGCCAATTCCTCAAAGCCGATCGCAATTGTAGCTACAGAAAGAGCTCTCCAGCCTCACTTGCCGCCTAGAAGTGCCTTTGAACCCTACTGTCTGACGCTGAAACGAGGCGAAGTTCAAGACTCAAAGATACTTGACCGCCAACTTGCCTCCATGGGGTACGATCGGGTGACTTTGGTGGAAACGGAGGGCCAGTGGAGTCGCCGGGGGGATATTGTCGATGTGTTTCCGGTGGCGGCGGAGTTGCCGGTACGGCTGGAATGGTTCGGGGATACTTTGGATCAACTGCGCGAGTTCGATCCGTCGAACCAGCGATCGCTCGATAAGGTCGATCGATTAGTTTTAACTCCTACTAGCTTTAACGCAATTATTAAGGCAGTTTTAGCTGAAAATAATCTTGACAAAACAAACCAAATAGACTCTGTTGATATAGAAAATGAAGCAGAAAAATATGTCCGCAGGCTGTTAGGTTTAGCCTTCGAGAAACCAGCTTGTTTGTTGGATTATTTGCCAGAAAATACTTTAGTTGTAGTTGACGAACCGCAAGGATGTGAAGGCCACAGCGACCGCTGGTTTGAAAATGCCCAGGAACAATGGGAAAGTTGCAATCGGGAATCAGAAGTTGTTGATGGTGAAACGCCAAGATTGCCAATTGCTAATCTGAAGGTTCCGAAAATTCACCGCACTTTTGCGGAATCGATCGCAGATGTCGCAGCTTTTGACAGGCTAGAACTTTCAGAATTAGCAGAAGATTCTACTACTCAAAAAATTAAAAGCTCCTCCGGGGGCGAGCAGCTACCGCCTGCGGTTAATTTGTCCAGCAGGCCAGTGCCGGTGATGCCTCACCAATTCGCGAAGCTGTCTCAAATGCTCCGGGAAGAGCGGGATCGCGGTTTTACGGTGTTTATGGTTTCGGCTCAACCGAGTCGATCGGTCTCTCTGCTGTCGGAACACGACTGTCCGGCTCAGTTTGTGGTGAATCCGCGCGATTTTTTGGCGATCGACAAGTTGCAGTTGCAGCACATTCCGGTTGCTTTGAAGTACAGCGGGCTGGCAGAGTTGGAAGGGTTTATTCTGCCGACTTTTCGGATTGTCTTAATTACCGATCGAGAATTCTACGGTCAGCATTCTCTCGCTACATTTAGCTACGTTCGCAAGCGCCGCCGCGCCGCTTCTAAAAAGGTTGACCCGAACAAGCTCAGTCCGGGGGATTTTGTGGTGCACCGCCAGCACGGAGTGGGCAAGTTTCTCAAGTTGGAGCGCTTGACGATCGATCGGGAAACTCGCGAATATTTGGTATTGCAATACGCTGACGGTACTCTCAGAGTCGCGGCGGATCAATTGGGCGCGCTGTCGCGGTTTCGGACTGTCGGCGATAAAGTGCCGGATCTCAACAAGTTGACTGGTCAAACTTGGGAAAAAACTAAAGCAAAAGTTCGTAAAGCTGTTAAGAAAGTAGCAGTAGATTTGCTGAATCTTTACGCTAAAAGAGCTAAGCAACAGGGTTATGCTTTTCCTCCTGATATGCCTTGGCAGCAAGAGTTAGAGGATTCTTTTCCTTACCAACCAACACCGGATCAGTTGAAGGCTACTCTGGATGTGAAACGTGACATGGAGGGCGATCGACCGATGGATCGCTTGGTCTGCGGCGATGTCGGTTTTGGCAAGACGGAAGTTGCTCTAAGAGCTATTTTTAAGGCAATTACAGCGGGCAAGCAGGTGGCTTTGCTCGCGCCGACGACAATTTTGACCCAACAGCACTATCACACGCTCTCAGAGCGTTTTTCGCCTTATCCGATCGAAGTTGGTTTGCTCAATCGCTTCCGCACAGAAACTGAACGCCGGGAAATTCACAAACGCCTAGCAACTGGGGAGTTAGACGTGATTGTCGGTACTCAGTCTGTTTTGAGTAAAGCGATTAAATTTCGGGATTTGGGTTTGTTGGTGGTGGATGAAGAACAACGGTTTGGGGTGAAGCAAAAGGAAGCGATTAAATCTCTGAAAACCGAGGTAGATGTCCTGACTCTGACGGCGACTCCGATTCCCCGCACGTTGTATATGTCTCTATCGGGGATTCGGGAGATGAGTTTGATTGCGACTCCGCCGCCCAGCCGCCGCCCGATTCAGACTCATTTGGCCCCCTACGATTTGGAGGTGGTGCGGACTGCAATTCGTCAAGAGTTGGACAGGGGCGGTCAGGTTTTTTATGTTGTACCTCGGATTGAGGGGATTGATGAGTTGGCCGATACTTTGCAGCTAATGGTTCCGGGGGCGAGAATTGCGATCGCCCACGGTCAAATGGATGCTGCGGAACTAGAATCGATCATGCTGACTTTCAGTGCGGCAGAGTTTGATATTTTGGTGTGCACTACGATTATTGAGTCGGGTTTGGATATTCCGCGCGTCAATACAATCTTGATTGAGGACGCGCAGAAGTTTGGTTTGGGTCAGTTGTACCAGTTGCGGGGACGGGTGGGACGCGCGGGGATTCAAGCTCACGCTTGGCTGTTTTATCCCAAGCAGAACCAACTGTCGGATGCTGCAAGGCAGCGGCTGCGGGCAATTCAAGAGTTCGCGCAGTTGGGATCGGGCTATCAGTTGGCTGTCCGGGATATGGAAATTCGGGGCTCTGGTGATGTGTTGGGTACGGAACAGTCTGGTCAAATGGAGGCGATCGGTTTTGATTTATATGCTGAAATGTTAGAGGAGGCGATTCGCGAAATTAAGGGTCAGGAAATTCCCAAGGTTGAGGATGCACAAATCGACCTCAGTTTGACGGCGTTTATTCCTGCCGATTATATTGGAGATCTGGATCAAAAGATGAGCGCTTATCGGTCTGTGGCTTCTGCGAATACTCTCGAAGAGTTGCAACAGATTCGGGCCGATTGGTGCGATCGTTACGGGCAGATTCCTCTACCAGCGCAGCAACTAATTCGTGTTGTCGAACTCAAACAAATCGCCAAGCAAATCGGTTTTTCTCGGATTAAACCGGAAAATAAGCAGCACATTGTCTTGGAAACGCCGATGGAGGAACCTGCTTGGAATTTGCTCAAGGCTAATTTGCCCGAACATCTACATTCTCGTTTTGTCTACAGCAAGGGGAAGGTTACTATTCGCGGAATGGCTGTTTTGAGCGCCGAAAAGCAGTTGGATAATTTGATTGATTGGTTGGGTAAAATGCAGGGCGCTTTGCCGGAAGCAAAGATTTGATTTTAATATGAAATCCCGCTATTTAGCCGGCGGTCGAAATCTCAGAATCATACCGATGGAACCGGAGAAAATATTGCTGCTGCTTTAATAATTGTTTGAGCAGCACAAAGGATTAAAATCGTGAAAAAGTTAGTCTGTGTTTTTTTTGCGATCGCGCTAGCGCAAGGAGTGCCAACGGTGGTTCAATCTCAACAAATAATTGACCCGATCGACCGGGTTGTCAATGCAGGATTGATGAATAAAGATTCTAGCGGCAATTTTAATGCTGAAAGCATTATCAGTCGCGCCGATTTGGCGGTAATTTTACTGAAAACTTTTGGTTTGGAACGGCGGAAAACAGCTCAGAAACCGGATATGGAATTGCCCGACGTACCTAAAAGCTACTGGGCTTACAGTGCGATTCAAACTGCTTTGAAAACGGGAACTATGAGTGGATATCGCGACGGAATGTTTTTCCCAAATCAAAGGGTGACTCGCGCTGAGGCTTTGGCGATTTTTGCTCAAGCTTATGGGGTTTTTCAGTTTCCAGACGCCACCGTTGCCGAGATTTTAGCTAGGTATCCAGATGCAGGGGAAATTCCTAGTTGGGCTAGAAAGTCTATGGCTACTGCACTGTATGAAGGGTTTGTGAATCTTGAAGTCGGAACTAATGCAATTAATCCTTTGAAGCCGATGACTCGCGGTAATATCGCTTACGCTTTGAGCAAGTATTTGGAGCGGCAGGTAAGACCAACTTCTTTGCCTGTCCCGAACGAGGAGCCACCAAATCGGGGGATGGGAAGGTAAATATAGTAAGTTTCATTTGCCTGAGAATCGGTAATTGGTAATTGAGAAGGCCATAGCTCATTCAATTAAAAATTGCTAAGCTGTTCGACATTCAAAATGCACTATTTGTGTGCCAGATCCCATACTGTAAGGGGTTGAGGCAATAAATTTAAATGACTAACAGCTTATAGCAATCCTAACTGAGATGTGAACACAAATATGATAAAATATAAAAAAACTAAGTGCGATCGGGCAACCAAAAACTCCCCAACCACCCAAAAAAGACGACCCCAAAAACCTCGGCTACGTCTCACCCGAATTTGTCGAAAAAGTATCCCAACAGGAAATTGACCAAATCAACGCCAACGTCGAAACCCTGCTCCTAACTAAAAGCTGCATCCGCTGCGACCTCCGAGGTGTAAAATTAGTTAACCTCACCTTAAAAAATCCGATCGTTACAGGAGCAGACTTATCAGATGCCAACCTCAGCGGAGGTACTTTCGAGATATAGCGGTTCTCAGAAAGATGAGGTATGTTGTTGGGCTTCAGCCCTCTTGGTTTAAGCGGTTATATAAGCTGTCAGTCATACCTCATCTTTTTGAGAAAGGCTATAGCAGATTTTGTCAACACTAACCCTAGCACGCACTGATTTAAGTGGCTCAGTTTTAATAGGAGCGAGAATCAGCAATAGTAATTTTAGGAAAGCTAACTTGACCAATACTAATTTAGACGGTGCAGACTTGCGCTTTTCCGACTTGAGAGATGCCAATCTTTCTAATGCGAACCTCCGCAATGCGAACATGGATGGTGCTAGTCTCGATCGAGCAAGTATGGCAGGAACCACCATGTCCGATGGTCGAAAAAATCAATAATATTAAATTCGTCATTCCTGACGGCTAGCTATATTAACCACCATGCAATTAAAGCTGCTGTCTTACCTTTCGCCACTATCGGTTCGCAAGGTTCCACCGTTAGACGTTGTGAGATCCCTTGATAAACAGCATCAGAAATAGTAATTGCACCACCAGGCGTGGCACCTTCTAAGCGTTTTGCTGTATTGACAACATCACCAATCACCGTATAAGTCCGAACATCTGCACCGCCAAATAGCCCTTCAATAACGCTCCCGCAATGCACTCCGCATCCCGCACCAATTCCATATAATTCAAGCATTTCTAAAGCAGCTTTACTCATAGATTTAGCCGCAGCAATTCCCTGCTGTGGCGTAGCATAAATCGCCATAATTTCATCGGCTGTAAAAGTTATTCTTAAAGGCTGAAACTTGGCGGCGGCTGGTTCAACACAACGGTAATATTCATTGATAACCGCTGCAACTGTCTCAGGGGAAGTTTTTTCGCACCAACTTGTAAAACCGCGAATATCCATAAATAAAATCGTGCGATCGCACTTTTGAAAAGCCAAACCTGCTGGATTATTAAGCGCTGTGTCTACTACATGACTTCCCATCCCCCATTCTGCCATGTTTCCCAGTAGTTGATCTGTTTTTTGTAGCTGCTTTCTTTGTTTGAAAATCTGTACCGACTGCAACCCCAAAAGCAAACCGATAAATACCATACTCCAAGTAAGAAACCAGTGCGTTGCCGTCCGCGAAAATGTCACTATCAATTCTAAATTAGCAATTAAATATTGAGACTTAATCCCAATCACAACATAAAAAGCTACCACCATCAGAGCCCGTACCACACTTTCCAGTGGAATCAGCCAATCATCAATACCCTTAGCCCAATGGAATCGCAATCCTTGCAAAGTAGCAATCATCAGAGAAAATAACCAAAAGACAACGTGACTAGGATTTTGGAAAAAATCTAGCCCGTCTATCGGCAGATCAATCAGCGTATAGATACCAACGCAGATCAGGTTTCCCCAAAAACGGTGGCATTTCGAGTTCGACAGATACCAAGCCTGAACAAGCATTGCTACTATTAGTAAATATTCAGTTGGGTCTGTGATAAATTTGAAGAAGCCAGCTAATATTGAGTCTGATAAACTCTTCAGAATTAAAAAATGACCGCTGTTACTTAATACTTCACTAAAAAATGTACTGGTGCGACTTCCTTGTAGCAGACTTTTCCATACAATTTTTGACTTAAGACTTGATTTTGCCGTTTCAATACTTCTATTTTTCATCTTAATTAAAGGTCAGCGACCAGAGAATTATTGTATACCAGTTCCCCAAAAAAGATGCAACTGTAGAGAGAATTAAAACCACGATATTCATCAGTTATCCCCGAAAAACAAATCTATTAGACATCTCCCATAATTATTGTGGAACAGGCATCCTGCCTGTTCTTCAGAGGCTTTTTGGGAGATGTATATTAGCTATCTTCCTCTGTTGTTTGCTGGCGGCGTTTCCGAAAAATACCAGTCATATTGATTCCTGTTACCAGCAGCAAAATCACACCCAAACCTACCAAAAACACATAGATTGGCATCAAAAAATTTCCCAAATATTCTCCTTGGTGGATATTCAGAAAAACTTTTCCTACCTCTTTTGGCATCTTAAACCAACTTCTGCCAACTCGATAGATTACACCTGTGACTGTACTCACTGCTAAAGGCAAGACAATAATCGGTGTAGCAATACGGTGAACCTTACGAAAATCAAGTTTAGCACCCGGTCTTTCAGGGCGTGTGCCACCAAAAAATTTGGTCATCGTCAAACCAGTAACTATCAGCCCAATCACTCCCAAAGCCAGGAAAAGCACATAAAATGGTCTGAGTTCCTTTCCGAGATAGCTTCCTTGGTGAATATTCATAAAAATCTCAGCAGCATCACCTTCTATGCCTAACCAATCTTCTCCCAGCCGATAGGCAACTCCCGTTATGGCTGTTAAGAGTAAAGGGATGAAAATAATCGGTGCAACTTGGCGGTGAAGTTTGCGAAAGTTAGCGCTAGCCATCTATTTATTCTCCTATTTTTCAGATGTTTTGTTGTTTACAAATCAGATATTCTTGGACGCACGAGTAGGCAGAAACCGGGTTTTTTTGCGAAAATATTTCGTTGTCACCCGCAGATTCGGTAAAAAACCCGGTTTCTTTGGTCAAAGTGGGTAATTCATGTTGCAAAAAAACGGTTTTAGCGCCAGTATTACAATTAGGAATAAGTGAAATTAGTCGCGTTAATATTTCCAGCATTAACTCCTTTCAAGACTGCCAAATATTGACCAGTGCCTGCTATCCTCAACAGAGTATCGCTAGCATAAATTTCTGTTCCTTGAGTGATATTAATGTTAGAAAATCCTAAGCCATCTTTCAGCTTCAGTATGTCTGCGCCTTTTTGAAAGTCCGTGATGATATCAGCGATATCGAGAGTATTTGTAGCCGATCGCCCTTCCAGCTCAAATAAATCCGAACCCATACCGCCGGTCAGAATATCTTGACCCTTCCCTCCTTCGAGAATATCATTGCCTGCACCGCCATCAAGCGTGTCTTGACCCTTGCCTCCTTCTAGTTTATCGTTGCCGCTGTTGCCGCTCAAAATATCATTGCCATTGCGTCCTTTTAAAGAAACATTATTACCAGGAATTCCTGTCAGGATGTCGTTACCATCTGTACCTTTAATTTCATTCTGATAGAAATTGCCGCCGCTTTCGTATCCCTGAGAGCTGATAGACAAACTGTTTATAACTGGGGTATAACTGGAAGAAGCAACAGGTTGATTGACAGAAAACCCCATCTCGTAACCGCTTTCACCACCGCTTTCGTAGCCAGAATTGCTGTTACTAATATTGTAACGGCTGTCATTCCCACTTTCGTAGCCAGAATTGCTATTACTAATGTTGTAACGGCTGTCATTCCCGCTTTCGTAGCCAGAATTGCTGTTACCACTTTCACCGCTTTCGCCACTTTCCCCAATTGAGAGTTGGTATCTCTCCGATGATGCTCGATCGACATCGATAGAATTGTCTTGTGTCACATAAGACTGTCCCACACCTGTCCAAATTTTAGTTTGGTTGCTCATCTTTTAGATCCTGGTTGTTTAACTCATTTACAATTACTGTGACAAAACAAAGTAAAGAACTCGGAAAGACCTAAAATTTATTTCATCCGCTTCCAAAACCTCCTCAATAGTCCTGGACACACGACATCCATATCTGGTGTGAATCTAGGGGCAATCCCCGTGGTTGCCCCAATCCCTTAGTCTCTTGCGTAAGTCCTGCTCAACCTAAACATCAGCCCATTTTCGCAGCAAATTAGCAATGCTTTTTGATAGCAAGTCAAACTCCGCTGTCTTTCCAGACTTCTGAAAAAGGGTATCGCGAACCGTATCCAAATCAAAGAGAATTTCTCGATTATGAGCATCCCGAACTAAACTCTGCACCCAAGTCACCGCCGCTAGTCTTTCACCTTCCGTTACAGGTTCCACACGATGTAAAGTTGTAGTAGGATAAACAACCATTGAACCAGCATCAAGTTTAAAAGCTTGTTCGCCTTGGGTACTTTCAATCACTAATTCCCCGCCCGTATAAGTTGCAGGATCGCTGAGAAATAGAGTGAGAGACAAATCCGATCGCATTAGTTCTTCATCTCCCATAATCGCATTATCAATATGTGTCCCGTAGTACATTCCTCCCTGATAGCGACTAAACATAATGGGACGAATTGCTTTAGGGCGCGCCGCTATTTGGAATAAAGAATTGCGTTTTAGTGCTTGATTGACTAAATTTATGAGTTCCTGAGTTGGAGCCGCATCATTTTTTAGTTGAGCATTATTTTTTACTTGTTGGGCGTACCAACCTGCTGTTAACTTCCCATCGACAAATTCAGCATTTTTTAGGCGATCGACAATTAATCCTAATTCCTCTGAACTCAGAATATTGGCCATACAGATAATCATTTGGGACACTCCTACAGGTTGCTAATGGACTCGCATTGTAGCAATAAGGTAATGTCTATGCAAACAATTTTTAGAGGTTTTTGGTTCTTTCCGAGTTCTTTACTTTTTTCTGGGATAGTAGGAGTAATACCAAATCCTGCCTTTTTATCTCCTCTATGATTCGGCGGTTGAAACCGCTACTACACAAACGAAGTCCGCCTCCGCGGACTAAGAAATAAAGGGGATTTTTAACCCGGATTTGGTATAATCACCCAGAATAAGGCTTTTTGAAAGATGCAAAGTAAAACTAAGATTTGGCTCGGCATTGGAGCTTGCGTTTTAACCTCTGTAGCTGCTAGTGCGATCGCATCCCAGAATGATAGCAGTGTTAATCAATTTTCCCCTATTTCTCTTTTAAGTAATGCTGCTAATTCATCGATGAGCAACAGCAAGCCGGTTAAACCGATCGTTTTAATGAGTAGCAGTGGTGGCGAACAAGGAGAAAGCGGCGAAGGAAAAAAACCAAAACCCCGGAAAAAAAGTAGTTTCACTTCTGAACTTTACTTGACAGATAGTAATGTCACAATGACAGCTTCGAGGGGCGGGGAAAGTGGAGAAAAAGGTGAACAAGGAGAAAGCGGTGAACAAGGAGAATCTGGGAAGAAGAGTTAAGGTTTTCTATTAATATCAACTCTTAAGCTACTGAGGAGAATTTTACTTGAAAACAGCTACCTACTCCTAGCTGACTGGTAACGCTAATTTCTCCTCGGTGGCTTTGGACAATTGCTTGGGCGATCGCCAATCCCATCCCCAAACCCCCTGCACGGCGATTTCTCGCTCGATCTGCTCTCCAAAATCTGTCGAAAACTAACTTGACATCTTCTGGAGCAATGCCGATGCCAGTATCCTCTACACTCACAATTGTCGATCGGTTCTGTCTGCTCAGAGAAACAGTCACAATTCCGCCCGCTGGTGTGTAATGAATTGCGTTTCCGAGCAAGTTGGAAAACAAACGAGTTAGCTGTGCAGCATCTCCCATTACAGATGTATCAATGGCTAAATTTGACTTGAGAATAACTTGCTTTTCTTGAGCTTGCAGTTCCCACAAATCTAGCAAATCCTCTAATAGTTCGTCTAACGGAACCGCTATCCACTCGCGGGCGATCGTGGCTGCTGGTGCATCCATTCTAGTTAATAAAAGTAAGTCTTCAACTAACTGAGTCATCTGTTTAGTCGCAGAGGCGATCGCCACCATTTTCTTAACATCCGCTGCATGAATTCTCTCAGGATGACTCTGCATCACTTCCACTGAAGTTTTAATCGCCGTCAGCGGACTTCTCAACTCGTGAGAAGCATCAGCAGTGAATTGTTTTAACTGCTGAAAACTATCCTCAATTGGCTTGAGAGATTGCTTAGTCAGCCACAAACCACCAACCGCAGTCAAGCTCAGGAAAATAATACTCCCATAACCCAAATTCCAGCGGAGTCTGCTGAGAACTTCTTCAACTTCTTTAGTAGATTCGCTGGTGCGAATATAACCTTTTAATTCTTGCTTTTTATCATCATAAGAAATGTAAACTGGAATTGTTGCCGACCGAATTTGCCCGTTTTGTATGGTTTGGAAACCCGATTTTATCGTTACAGGCGGTAAAGTCTTGCCGGAATTTCCTAACATTTTACCTGCTTCATTAAACCATTCTACAGATTGATCTGGTTCCCGCAGATTTTGCCAGGGAATGTCTAAGTCTCCGTCTTTGTCTAACTGGCGCGTTACTTTTTCGCGATCGAGTTCAATCTGAAAGTCATCATTGCGCTGTTCACTTTGTTGATGAGATAGATCGCCTTTTTTTTCTGGATGTTCAGAAAGGTGCTGCTTTTCGATCGCAACTAAACTGTGAGAAGCTGCTTGAGCCAAAACCTCCAATCGCTGGTCTAATTCTTGATACAGACTGCTGGCAAATAATTCATAAACAGCAATAGCAGAAGTTCCTAAAATAGCTACCATCACTGTTAAGTAAGATAGCAATAAACGCCATCCCAAAGATTGAAATTGGGGATTAGAGGTTTTGGTTGAGCCGATAACCCATGCCATAAATAGTCTCAATAAAATTAGCTGGTGCGCCTGCTGCTTTCAGTTTTTGTCGCAAACCCCGGAGATGAACTTTTACGGTTTCTTCTCCTGGCGAGTCTTCAAAAGCCCATATATGGTCTAGGATAGCACTCCGTGTTAAAACGCGCCCTCCTGTTCGCAGGAATAATTCTAGCAAACTGTACTCCTTTGGTGTAAAATTAAGCAAATTATCGCGATAAGTAACTTCGCAGGTATTCGGGTTTAAACGCAGATTTTCCCACTCTAATACTGGTGGCAAAGTTGTACTTCCCCGCCGCAGTAAGGCTCTAATTCTTGCTGCTAATTCTGGCAAATCGAAGGGTTTAACGACATAATCATCAGCTCCGGCATCTAGTCCTATGACTTTATCATTGCTGGTGTCTCTGGCTGTTAGCATGAGCACGGGGGTTTTTAAACCTTGTCGGCGCAAGCCCTGACATAGGGTAATTCCATCTATTTTTGGCAGCATCACATCTAGCAGAATTAAGTCATAGGTAAAAGTTTCTGCAAAGTTCCAACCTTCTTGACCGTCGGCGGCTATGTCTACGGCATAATGTTGGTCGGTGAGGGCTTCTGCTAATGCTTGGGCAATGCGATAGTCATCTTCTACTAACAGAATTTTCATAGTTTACTGCTAAAATATTGTTGATTGTTGATTGTGATATCGCATAGTTTTTTTTCGGAATGATTAAACCTTAGTGTCAACAAACACTTCAGATCAATTTCGGCTGCGCCGGAATGATATAGAGGAGACTGCACGTGCCGTTTCCCTACCGTTATGAATTGGGAGACTGCACTGCCGTGTCCTGATTTCGGGTTAATATTAATTCCGATGCAACCGGAAATGATATGAGTCAAAAAGTCGATCGCCCGCCATGCAAAATCCCGGAGCTTTGGTGACTGTAAAAGCAGCCATCAAACCCCCAGGATTTAATGTTTTCCTCTTAAACGAGGCTCAAATTATTGCCAATGGGTATTGACTAATCAGCAGTAGCCAATTCGGTACTGGCTGCGCCGCGCTTCCGCGTCAGGGTATTGAACAGCATCTGACCGACAGCTTTAATCAAATTGCCTTCTAACTCCATAAACATCTTCATGTTCATGCCAAAAGCTGCATTAGCTTCGTCAACAATGCGCTCTGCTGTAGCTTCGTCAATCGGCAATTCATTCATTGCCTGACGGTAGTTAGCTTTGAACTCTTTTTCATCAGGAATATCCTGGAATTCGTAGAAAGCAGTGCCTTCTCCCTCGGTAAGATTCATGCCGCGCTGAGCAATTCCCTTGAGGATTTGTCCGCCGGACAAGTCGCCTAGGTAGCGAGTGTAAGACTGAGCTACTAACAGTTCTGGTGCGGTAGCCGAGATTTCATGAATCCGCTGCACGTAAGCTTTAGCTGCTGGTGACGGGGATATTTGTTCCCGCCAATTGGCGCCGTAGTAGTAGAATAAATCTTGCTCTAAACTTTGTTTGCGATTTAACTCAGAAAAGTAAATTTTTGAAACAACCGGATGCTGCTTTTGGCGTTCCATTTCCTCTTCCATTGCCGAGTAGACAAAGTACAGGTTTCCTACTAACTTCCGGTAAGAAGTTTTTTCTACAACGCCTTTTAAAAAGCATTTGACAAAACCAACGTTTTCTGCCATTGTGTGAGATTTTTTTGTTCCCTCACGCAATTTTGTTGCTAAATTGATGCTCATGCTATATTGTCCAACCTTCTATTTTTGTGGTAGCTGATGGATGCGCCAAAAATCTAAAATTTACCTAAGCATTTACCTTAAAGCAATTTGATGAGAGATTGTATTAATTTTTATAACAAAAGTTGCAGTTGGCCGGAAAGCAGTAGTCAGTTGACAGGAAAGCAGTTGACAGGAAAGCAGTTGACAGGAAAGCAGTAGTCATCAGCCACTAACTAATGACTAATGACTCATCCTCGCCAGCAACTGTCAACTGTCAACTGTCAACTAACTTAGATGTCCAAGTCGAGGAGGTTGAGTTTGGGGCCGTAGGTTTCGATGAATTCGCGGCGGGGGGCGACCCGATCGCCCATTAAGATGGTAAAGATGCGATCGGCTTCAGCAGCGTCTTCAATCTCCACCCGTTTTAGCGTCCGAGTTTCCGGGTTCATCGTGGTATCCCACAACTGCGTGGGCATCATTTCGCCCAAACCTTTGAACCGCTGGATAGTGTAGTTCGCATTGGCGGGGAATTCGTTGCGGACGAGATTGTTCATTTCGCGATCGCTGTAACAGTAGTAGTGATTGCGTCCCCGTTCCACTTTATACAGAGGAGGACAAGCAATATAGATGTAACCTTGTTCTACAAGTGCGCGCTGGTAGCGGTAGAAGAAAGTCAGCAACAGCGTGCGGATGTGGGCCCCATCTACGTCAGCGTCAGTCATGATCACTATGTGGTGATACCGCAATTGACCGGGGTCGAATTCTTCGCCTTTGATACCCAAACCCAGGGCTGTAATTAACGACTGAATTTCGTTATTTTTGTAGATTTTGGCGTCGTCGGTTTTCTCGATGTTGAGAATTTTACCGCGCAAAGGCAGAATTGCTTGGAATTGTCGATCGCGCCCTTGCTTCGCGCTGTTGTGTACAAAAACTCCCGCACCTAGTGCAAAGTTGTGGCTGTTAGGCACTTCGATGTCATAAACATCGTGCCGTTCCTCTACAGCTTCAATCTTCACAACACGGTGGTTGTAATTACGAACCGCTTGGCGAGCATATAATTCTTCACCATTAAAGTAGCGCTTACAAAAAGTCTCGTACTTCAACAAAGACTTATCATTCTTCAGGCGGCGATAAGAATTGTAATAATCTACATCAATCCAGCCCATTTTCATCTGAACAGTCTTCAATGCTTCCAGAGTTTTGCGGTAATAAGTTTCGTCCAAAGCTGCTTTGCGTTGGCGGCGAAACTCCGGTGTCCACTGTTCCTTAGTTTTCTCCCGTCGCCAGTCCAACAAATCCTGATTTTGCCACTGTTCTTTGGCCAATTGTGAATTAGCCTCCCGCGCTTCAGGATTGTTAGCAAAATGATTGCGAACCCGTTGAGACTGAGCTAAGCGGTTTTCTTCAGAACTCCAATACTCTTGTTGGGCTTGGTTGAGCAATTCATTATTTTGCTCGCGATAAGCTTCATTAGTGTCGTAAAACTCACGCCACTTGCTAGTCATGTAAGCTTTATACTCTTCATCTTCCCACTGAGCCTTTGCCTGTTCTGAGAGAATTTGCCTGGTTTCAGGCTGCTGCATCCGCTCTTTCATCATCGCCCGAAATTCATCAGTCATGTGAGCTTGACGGCTCTTTTCAATGACATCCGGCCTGTGCAATGTTTTCTCAAGGTTGGCGCGGTGTAAAGCCAAGTGTTCCTGAGCAGGTAGTCGCTGAATATTGGTCGGATTGTTGTTGAGTTTGTTGAAATCAACATGGTGGCGGTGATTGCCGTCAGATGCTTGATAAACCTCATGTTTCAGGTTGTAGAAATCCGATAACAAATGACTGTAAATCCACTTGTCACTGCTGGGATTCCAAACCATTTCGTAACCGTTAAGTCCCTGCCCGTTTTGGTTCTTTTTCGACAACTGGCGGTTGAGAGGCATTAAGGAATCGTCCGGTGTCAGCATGGCTGCTGCTTTGTAAGTGCCATCCCGCAACATGAACCGATGATCTGGAGTACAAGTAATTGTCTCCCCATTGTCTAATGTCAATTTGATAACCTCAGCATTTGCTTTAGTCATGCGAGCGTTGGTTATCCGCTCAAACCCGATGTTTCCACTCTCGCGAATGGTGTAGCAAAAGTGTTCTTTACCTTCTGCTTGTTCGTCAACTATCTCTTTGAAGGTTTTTGTTGTGCCATCAGCTAATAATATTTTCTCCGAAGAGAGAAAACAGCCGCCGGCTGAATCGCCCTCGACCAGGTATATCTCAGACAGGGCGGGGTCTCTGGAGCTACAGTCCGCTAATTTTCCGGGCAAAGGAGACGATTCTAGGACGGATTTTCGGCGGACTAAATCGCGGGCACGACGGGCGGCTTCTGCGGCTTTAAATGCCTGAATTGCTTTTTCCAAAATAGCGTCTGCTACTTGGGGCCGAAATTCCAAATATTCGGTTAATACTTCGCCTACGAGGGAATCAACAATTCCTCTGACTTCGGTATTTCCTAGCTTTGTTTTGGTTTGGCCTTCAAATTCTGGGTCTGGAACTTTGACCGAAATCACGGCTGTTAAACCTTCGCGGACGTTTTCGCCGGCGAGGTTGGGCTCGTGTTCTTTGATTTTGTTGCGCTTGCGGGCGATCGAGTTCATCGTCCGCGTCAAAACAGCCTTTAAGCCTTCTAAGTGTGTACCGCCGTCGATCGTCCGAATGTTGTTGGCAAAACCCAGAACGTTGTCGCTAAAAGCATCGACGCACCACTGCAAAGACACTTCTACATACACGTTGTTGCGTTCTCCTTGTACGTAGATCACCTCTTCGTGCAGTGGCTGCTTCTCGCGGTTCATGTACATGACATATTCCTTGATGCCACCTTCGTAACAATAGGTTTCGACGCGCGGTTCGCTACTTTTGAGCAATTCCAAGCGACGATCGCCAAAAGTAATTTTCGCACCCGCATTCAGATAAGCCAACTCTCGCAAACGTCCAGAAACCGTAGCGTAATCAAACTCAATCCCAGTGCTAAATATCTGAGTGTCTGGAAGGAAACTAACTGAAGTACCGGTGCGATTTCCTTTGCAGGGCTTGGCCACAAGTTCGCTGACGGGAAAGCCTCTTTCGTAGCGCTGCAAATGTTCTTTTTGGTCGCGCCAAACAGTAACCTCTACCCACTCGGAAAGCGCGTTAACCACGGAAATACCTACACCGTGCAAACCTCCAGAAACTTTGTAACCGCCACCGCCAAACTTACCGCCGGCGTGCAGTACAGTCATTACTGTTTCGATTCCCGATTTGCCAGTCTTGGCAACGATCCCGGTAGGAATACCGCGGCCGTCATCTGTGACAGTGACTGAACCGTCGGCGTTGAAGTCAACCTCGATGTGAGTGCAGTGGCCAGCCAGCGCCTCATCGATGGAATTGTCCACAACCTCGTAAACTAGATGGTGGAGTCCTCGCGGGCCGGTGGTACCGATGTACATCCCCGGTCGTTTGCGGACTGCTTCGAGACCTTCGAGAACTTGAATCTGGTCGGCGCTGTAGCTGCTGGTCATACAAAAATAGCTCCAATAATGAGGCCTAAAGCCCCAAAAGCTTCTAAAATGGGAAAACTCCTAAAATTATAGCACAAAACCGTTAATGGCGATGCTAGGGCTTTCTGAATGGAAATTTATCGGGGGGACGGAGGGGAAGAGTTTTGAGATTGCTTCGCGATTTCCCACCCAGGGCGGTGAATGAGTGAAGCCAGAGAAGGGAAAGTAGGGATGAATAGAGCCTGGGATAGGATTTGAGGGTTTTTCTTGGGAAATGCAATATGTTTTTTAAGTGTGCGACGGCTTATGTTTAGATTGATTACAATTTGCGGGGCGACGGCGACGGGGAAGTCTGGAGTGGCTGTGGAAGTTGCCGATCGACTGAAATCTTCGATCTTGAGCGCAGACTCCCGTCAAGTGTACCGCGAATTTGACATCGGAACGGCAAAACCGACAAAGAGCGATCGCGCTTCTGTACCGCATCACTTAATTGACATTTGCGAGCCGACAGAAACTCTAACACTCGCAGAATACCAGCAGCAAGCTCAAAAAATAATTGCTGATGTCGATTTTCCCGTTTCTCCTCCGCTGTTGTTGGTGGGAGGGACAGGCTTATATATCAAATCGATTGTCAAGGGTTTGAAAATGCCTAGGGTAGCGCCGATGCCCGAATTGCGATCGCAACTTGCGGATCTGGGCCAATCTCAATGTTATGCGATGTTGCAGCAGGTCGATCGCCCGGCCGCCGAGAAAATTCACCTCAACGATTCATTCAGAACCTTACGGGCACTGGAAGTATTTTATGTCACCGGGCGCTCTATTTCCGAACAGCAAGGCGAAAATCCTCCCAATTATCCGATTCTACAGATTGGGTTGGACTGCGAGATGGATGTTTTGGGCGATCGCATCCAACAGCGCACCGAACAAATGTTAGAACGCGGTTGGCTGGCTGAAGTAGAATATTTGTGCAAAAAATACGGCTGCGACTTACCATTGTTGAACACCCTGGGATATCAGGAAATCAAACGATATTTAGCTGGCGACATTACGCTTGAGGAAGCTAAAGAATTAACAATTTTGCACACGAGGCAATTTGCCAAGAGACAGCGGACATGGTTTAGAGCATATCCTGAAATTGAATGGTTTGATGTTAGCGTACCTGATTTACTGGAACGAGTTTGGCAAAGAATACAAAATTTTCTGGTCAAAGGTTCGTAGTGAGGACTTTAGTCCGCAGAAAAGAAAGGACTGAATTCCGAACGATCGAACCTAATAACAAAGGTTCGTAGTGAGGACTTTAGTCCGCAGAAAAGAAAGGACTGAATTCCGAACGATCAAACCTAATAAGTTTCAATTAAAGAAACTATTTGAATATAATCAAAATCATTTGCCAAAAAAGCTAAAGCCTCAGCCACAGATTCATCAAGCTTGCGGATTTGCTCTATGCAACTATCAACTTTAGCCATATCACTGAGGCTGGAAGCTGCCAATAAATCAGCCAACAATTCAGCAGGCAAATTCGCCAAAGCTGACCGACTCAAACCAGCTTGGATATCCAGTTTCGTCAAATCCTTGTTGCTAGCAGGTTCCTCATAGATAAAATTCACCCCAATATGTTTTTGAAGCGCATCAAATATATCTGCTTCCCGGAACGGTTTGCGGATAAAATCATCGCATCCTGCCGAAGAAACAACCGCTCTTTCTTCTTCTAAAACACTAGCAGTTACAGCAATAATTGCAGTAGCTTGACCTTTAAGAGTACCTTTGATTTGTTTTGTAGCTTCGTACCCGTCCATCACGGGCATTCTCATATCCATTAAAATTAAATGCGGTTCCCAATCATTCCAAATCTCAACAGCTTCTTGGCCGTTACAAGCTTCTTTTAGTTCAAAACCGAGGGGAGAAAGCAGTTTGAGTAGCAGCAAATTATTGCTGGGTTTGTCATCAACAATCAAAATGCGATACCTAGGTTGATTCGGTGCGAGGCAAATCACTTGTAGCGCCGTCTTTTTGCCTTCTATTTCCCTGGGATCGATCGCACTAATTTTAGTATCGAATACAAAAGTTGTTCCCACTCCCAATTCTGAATAGACACTCATCTTGCCACCCATTAACTCTACAAAATTGCGGCTGATTGGCAGTCCCAAACCAGTTCCTTCTTGGGAGTTTTTACCAGTTTGGGTTTGCACAAAAGCTTCAAAAAGACTATCTAATTCATCGGCGGCGACACCTGGCCCAGTGTCGGAGATTGCAAAAATCAGGAAGTACGAAGATCCAGAATCTAAATCGTTAGGATTTTGTAGTGGGCTAATTTTACTACATTTTTCAAGACTCTGATTTGCTGGAATATTTGAATTTTCGCTATTCTCCACAATATTAACAGTTTTAGCGGGCTTTAGACTGCTTGCTTCTGGTTTGAGATTAACTTTTACTGCAACTCCTCCTTCTTGAGTAAATTTGAGAGCGTTACCGATCAAATTTATTAAAACTTGTCGCAATTTGACTTCATCTGTGCGAACGTATCTGGGAACATCAGGGCTGTATTCTACTACTAATTGCAATTGTTTGTCGTCAGATTTGATATGGAACATATCTTCGAGATCGTCCATAAATTGATACAAATCAAAATTTTTATAGTTGAGAATAGTCCGACCAGCTTCAATCTTTGATAAATCTAAAACCTGGTTGATTAAAGTTAGTAAATGGTCGCCGCTGCGAGTAATAATTGCGACATTATCTTGATGCTCTTTGGGTAGATTTTGGCTGCGGAGCATGATTTGAGAAAAGCCGAGGATGGCGTTGAGGGGAGAGCGCAATTCGTGGCTCATGTTGGCTAAAAAACTGCTCTTCGCTTCGTTGGCTACTTCGGCTTTTTTCTTGGCAAGAGCGAGCTCCGATGTGCGTTCTTCTACTTTTGTTTCTAAGGTGCGGTTGGAATCTGCTAGATTAGTATAAAGTCTGGCATTTTCAATGGAGATGGCTGCCGAAGCCGATAAGACTTTCAGCAGTTCTAATCTGTCTGATGTAAATGCTCCAGCAATCAGGTTGTTTTCTAAGTAAATTATGCCGATAAGTTGACCTTGGTTCAGGAGTGGCGCGCACAATATTGATTTGTTTTGATGCTGTTTGATATAGGGGTCGCTGTTAAAATTTTTGCTGGCAAATGCTTGGCTTAAAACTACTGTTTCTCCTGTACGGGCGACATAATTAACAATCGATACTGGTAGGTTATTCTCTATATGAATTGACTGCAATACTGCAATATTTTCGGAATCGATCGCACCCGCAGCTTCGATTAGCAATTCCCCGGAATTGTTATTGGCAGAATCTGAGGGGGAATGGAAAATTAAATAGCCTCGTTGTGCTCCGGCATTTTCAATCAGTATTTTCATCAAAGAAGCCAGCAACTTATCCAAGAGTATTTCGCCAGAAATGGCTTGGCTGGCTTTCACTACCGCAGCCAAATCTAAAGCTGAACTTCCTAAGCCAGGGGTGTTTAATTGGCTGGCTATAGTTACTGTACTGGCATCATGAAATTGAGTTTCTGATGTGGATTTTATTAATAATTTTGGGTGAGTTGCTTCTAACTTTTCTTGTTTGCGTTTGGCGCCCCAAATTAGATAGTTGTAGTGCGCTTTTTTTAGGTAAATTTCGGCAAATTCTGCTTTACCTTTGCTCAGCCAGAAATTGGCTGCTAATTCTGCGGCTAATGCTTCATTTTGGATAAAATAGCCGTCTCTGGCTGAAGTAATCGATCGATCGTACAAATCGATCGCCTCCATCTCCTTACCCACAATCCGCGCCATCTCCCCAGCTACCAATAAGTATTTATGCTCAAAGGTCTCCGGACAGCTATCAGCCCAGATTTTCATCTGTTTTTGGTTGGCTTTGAGCTTTCTCAGATATTTTTGGCGATCGCCCTTGGAAGCTTGCGGGTAAAGCGCAGTTAAAATTAGAGAATAATAAAAATTATGTTCGGCTACAATAATTGTGCCGATCGCCAAACTCAATTTTTTCTCAGCTTCCACAGCATAGCTGAAAGCTGCTGCATACTCTCCGTACAAATACAAAACCTGGCATTTCAAAATTTGATAGCCGCAGATTGCCAAAAAACTGCCGCGATCGGCACACCGCTCTAAATATTGTCCTTCGCTAATTTCGCCATTAGAAAATACCTCACAATTAGAAGTTTCTCCCAGTAAATTAAACAAAGCTATCTGACAGCCTAGTAAGTAATCAGTAGCAATTTGATTGTTAGTTTTAAAGTTAAATAGCAAAAAATTCCACACTTCTACACGCAGAGATTCGAGATTTTTGCCCTGGGGGATAGAATACATCAATTTGTAAAGCTGAATGTAACCTGCAAATTGCAATTCGCCGGATTCTAAGCCAGCTTGATAGCCATTATGGCTAATCGAATCCGACAGTTTCAGAGGCTGTATCCAGTGATTTAAATGAGCGACAAGCATTTCCGATGCCTTGCATTTTTGCGTCAAATCGTGAAAGCGATCGCTCAAATTGAGAGCTAACATCCCAAACTCGTATCCCGAGCGATAATCAGCCATCGCAGCCGACAAAACCAAGCCGTAGCAAGCATAGCTGTAAGATGATTCCGGCACCGGGCCGTATTTCAGAGAAAGATTGACAGATTTTGTAACAACTAATTGGTAAAGTATCGGATTGGAAAATAAACTCGCGGGAATAATTTTATCCAGAAGTTTCATCGCGGTTCTTTTTTCCGAAATCTTCATTTCCGGTACGTGCAGCAAAGCACCAATTGCCCGATCGCCCAATTGCGCTGTTGCTTCAGCAAATTCGGCTTTGCAAGCTTGCTGCAACTGCTTTTGCGGCAACTCAACCCCCAACAAACGCAAGCCCTGGCGCCCAAATTTAATAGCTTCCTCGTATTCCCCCAACATGGTATGCAGCGTAATTAGGCGATCGAAAAATTCCGCTTTTTCCACCGCCAATTGCAACTGCGATAGTGCCGAATGAATCAAAAATTGCGATTGCTCGAAATTGCCAATCAGATAATTCAATTCCGCAGCTTCCAGGTACAACTCTCGCGTCAAATTATATTCAGTTTCCCAGCTATCCGCAGCCAAAAGTTCGATCCCAAAACAGACATACTTGACAGCAGCCGCATAAGCTGTAGCAGCTTTGGCTTTTTTCCCAGCCAAAAGATTGAGTTTGGCAATTTTATCTCTTTCCGTGCGATCGATCGCCAAGGGCAGCTCCCCTGCTGTCGCCATTTCTATCGCCCCTATCGCCTTTCCTGCCGCCAGATTTAACTGATCGACAATTTCAAAAAGCTCCTCCGACAAATCTTCACCATCGCTATTATCCAATAACAAGCGACCGATTTGCAAATGAACCGCTTTTTTCTGCCCTTCGTCAATCAAAGCATAAGCAGCTTGTTGGACGCGATCGTGCAAAAACTTGTACTCTTCAAACAACAGTTCAATATCCAACTCAGACACCGGAAAAATCAAACCAGCTTCCAGTGCGGGCTTCAAATCTGAGAACACCAAATCCGGAGATCTTTCACAAATTTTTGATAAAGTAGTTAAGTCAAAAGATGCCCCAGCACAAGCTGCGAAACGCAAAATATTTTGAGTTATTTCCGGCAATATTTTTATTTTTTTTACCATCAAATCAACCACATTATCAGTGATATCCCTTGCTTCAATTTGAGCAATATCCCACTGCCAAAATCCTCCACAACCTCTATTTTTTAGAGCCTTTGGTTCCCGAATCGATAGCTCGGAAGATTCCAGAAAACTAAAATTAATCAATTTCTCAGAATGCAGCATTTTGAGAAATTGATTGACAAAAAACGGATTTCCATTAGTTTTGCATAACACCAAGTCAGCCAAAGATTGCACAGACATAGCATCGCTATGCACAGTGTCAGCTATTAAATTACTAACATCTTGGATGGTTAAATTAGCTAAATAAATAAAATCAATTGTAGCGCCTTCTTTTTGCATTTCATCCACAGTAATCATTAAGGGATGATGGGCGCTAACTTCATTGTCTCGATAGGCTCCAATCAGCAATAAATATTGTGTATCACTATCCACTACCATCAATTGAATTAAATTGAGAGTAGCTGCATCTACCCACTGTAAATCGTCAAGAAAAATTACCAGTGGATGTTCCGCCGAACAAAACACGCGAATAAATTTTTCAAACACAAAATAGAAACGAATTTGCGCTTCATTTGGTCTCAACTCTGCTACCTGGGGCTGTTTGCCGATAATTAATTCTATTTCGGGAATTACCTCAATAATTACTTGACCGTTTGCACCCAATGCAATTAAAAGTTTAGTGCGCCACTCATCGAGTTTTGCGGAACTTTCGGTTAGCAGTTGTCGCGCCAATCCCGAGAAAGCGCTAATAATCCCTGAATAGGGAATATCGCGCTGAAATTGGTCAAATTTGCCGGAAATAAAATAGCCGCGTTTTTCAGTAATTGGTTTGTAAATTTCTTGTACCAGCGATGATTTCCCCATGCCCGAATAACCGGCAACTAGCATCATTTCGCTTCCAGAAAAACTATGTTGTGGGTTCGCAACTCGCTCGAATGCTGCTAGCAAAGCCTGGACTGGCGCCGCCCGCCCGTATAGTTTTTGAGGGATTTGAAATCGATCGGAAATATCTTCTTTAGCTAAAGCAAACTCTAAAATAGTTCCTGTTGTCTGTAATTGACGCAGACATTCTTCTAAGTCTGCTTGAATTCCCCAAACACTTTGGTAACGGTTTTCAGCAGTTTTTTCTAAAAGTTTCATGACTATTGCTGACACAGCCGGAGGAATTTGTGGATTGATTTTGTTGATGGGCAATGGCTGTTTTGCAATGTGACAGTGTACCAATTCCATTGCATCTTTGGTCTCAAAAGGCAATTGGTTGGTTAGCAGTTCGTAAAAAGTAATGCCGAGGGAATAAAAATCTGTACGGTAATCTAGAGAACGGTTCATTCTCCCTGTTTGTTCTGGTGAAATGTAGGCTAAAGTTCCTTCTAAAATATTGGGATTTTTTATGGTAGGAGTTTCGCGGGTTAACAGGGTGGAAATTCCGAAGTCAATAATTTGGATTTTTCCTGTGGCTGGGTTGAGAATAATGTTGCCGGGGTTGATGTCTTTGTGGATGATGTTTGCTGCGTGAATTTGTCCTAATATTGCGGCGGCTTGAATGCCGATATTGAGAAATTCAAACAGGCTAAAGCTTTGCTGTTCCTGCATTTGTTTCAATGAGAAACCGCCAAAATCTTCTAAGATTAGAAGGAGAGTGTTGCGATATTTTTGTAAGTCGTAAGCTTTGATGACTCCTGGCAGGTTGAGGATTTGAAGAATTTTGTATTCCTGTCGGTAGCGGACTATTTCGCCGGGAGTTGGATAGTCTTCGTTGAGCAGTTTGAGAATAATTGGCTGTTGATTTTGTTCTCTAATACCTCGATAAACTGTTGAAATAGAATTTTCGTGTATTTTATTTAATGTTTGAATGCCGGGAATTTCAAGCATTGCATATTTTCCTTTTTTATTAACTGGAAATTAACTTAGAATAAGACCGGGCATAGGGCATAGGGCATAGGGCATGGGGCATATCTCACCATGCTTGAGAACCGCTATAGAATAAGATCGGGCGGTTGAAATCGCGTCTATACAGGCAAAACTCGGATGGTGCGCGGGTTGAAGAGTCGGCGGTTGAAATTAGGTTTTTTCTTCTGTCCGCGCACCATCCGGACATCGTTTGTGTAGACGCGGTTTCAACCATACGTCCTATCTGAGTGTGAAATTTCGCTAACTGTAAAGGCTTGCGACATATTCGCCGTAACCGTTATAGGGCAAAGTTGGGCGAGTTTCCCACGACCAACTGTTACCGGGCCCGACTACCCGTTCGCTGGCTTGCGACCATCTGGGGTGCGGTTTGTCGGGTTCGACATTGGCTTCAAATGCGTATTCGTTGGGGCCGATGGTATTCCAAAAAGTAGCGGGCTGTTTTTCCACAAATTCAATTTTAACGATCGACTTTGCGCCCTTAAAACCGTATTTCCACGGAATCACCTGCCGCAGGGGCGCCCCATTTTGCTTGGGTAGCCGCCGCCCGTACAGCCCTGTGGCAAAAAATGCTAAATCGTTGGCCATTTCCTCGATTCGCATACCTTCGGTGTAAGGCCAGGGATAAAATTGGGACATTAAACCGGGGCCGGGAGTGATTTTGGAATCGTAAAATGAGGTGAAGCGAACAAATTTAGCATTCGATTGCGGTTCGACATCAGCCATGAGTAATTTCATGGGAAATCCGACCCAAGGAACTACCATCGACCAGGCTTCTACGCAGCGAAATCGATAAACTCGTTCTTCGATGGGAAATTTTTTCTGGAGGTCGTCTATATCGTAGGTGCGGGGATTTTTGACTAAACCAGTTACTTCTACTTTCCAGTTTTCGGTTGGTAAAGCTTGGGCGGCTTGCCAAATAGATTTTGTGCCTCCGTATTCGTAAAAGTTGTTATATTTGGTAGCTAGGGCTTCGTCGGTAATTGCCCGATCGACTTTCGCAAAGGTAGGATTCCGGGTCAATCCAGCGTAGGCTTGGGTTGAGCCTTTATCCAGAGCAGTTTTTGAGCCTGTATTGCTTTGACAGCCTGTCAGTGGTAGCAGCGAAGCAGTGACGCCGGCGCCGATTAAATTGGTCATGAAACGGCGGCGGTTGAGAAAGGCTGTTTCTGAGGTAATTTGTGAGTTGGAAATTTCCCAAGGTTTGGGAACGCGAATTAAGGGCATAGTTCAGTTGACAGTTGACAGTTGACAGTTGACAGTTGACAGTTGACAGTTGACAGTTGACAGTTGACAGTTGACAGTTGACAGTTGACCGCTTGAGGGCTACCTCTCCATAAAAGGAAGAGGATTGAAACAGTGAATAATTTTGTTTTATTTCCCCCGTTGAGGAGGAGGCTTTAAACCATTATTCTTCGTAATAGTTAAAAGTTAGTAGTTAGTTTGGCGAAAGTTGCCAAAATTTCAATTTTTCAGTTGATTTGAAATTTGAAATTGACTCCCTTGCCGCAATTACTGGATCTACAATGACAGTATACCGTAATTCGTTGACAGCGAGTCCAGCCGAGCAATCAAGTTCGGTGCGATCGACTTATTAAGCCTCGATCGCATAAAAGTCCTACCAATTTGAGATTTTAGACTTCGACGGCTTCTGCGGGCTACGCTGACTGACAAGTGGCGATCGCGGTTGTCCTTGCTTACCGAAGTGTCGAACGATAGAAGAATTGGGGATGACTGACTCGATAGTGGTGGGAATTTTTTCTACAGTTGTATTATTTACGCCCACAGGTGTCAGCCAGAATTTAGGCGCGATCGACAGCAGCAACTGTGGCTAAAATCTAGGAAACAATTATCATAAAGCAAAGATTCAAATTATTTAATTTGTCCACAGGAAGCGGCACGCACCGCCCCGCTTTCCTCCCCCACTCCTCCCTTTAAATCGGACGGGGGTCTCCAGCGGCAAGACAAATGAGTTACTGCATAAATCCCAATTGCCAAAATCCCAAAAATCTCGATCGCGCGACAGCCTGCACAAATTGCGAGTCGAACTTGCTGCTCAAAGGGCGCTACCGAGTCTTTCACACCCTCGGTCAAAGTATCGCTTGCCGCACCTTCCTAGCAGCCGATGAAGACCAACCAGCGCAACCCCGCTGCGTCATTCAACAGTTCTGCGGCCCCATGCCGTCAATCGCCGACGGTCAAAACCAGTTCAACCGGACATTTTTGGGTTCTGCCTCAGTTCTCGACAAGTTGGGCAAACACCAGCAAATACCGAAACTGCTGGCATCTTTTGAAGTCGAAGGCTGCCAGTATTTAGTGCAAGAATACATTGAAGGGCGCAATTTAGCCGATCGGCTTTCGGAAAAAGGCGTTTTTAAAGAAATTCACATTTGGTATCTGCTGAGCGAGTTGTTACCAGTGCTGGAATTTGTCCACGAAAATCAACTGATTCACCGAGATATCAAACCGTCCAATATTGTTCACCGCAAATCTTCCCAAACGTCGGCAGCAATAGTCGGGAAAGAGCATCTGGATTCTTGGGAGGAGGAATCCGGGCTAGTTTTAGTCGATTTCGGCTCCGCAATTCCTGCCAACAGCGGGCCCCTGAAAACAGAAACAGTGACGGGTTCTGCCGAATACGCGGCGCCGGAACAAATTAAAGGTGAAGCAATTAAGAGCAGCGACATCTACAGTTTGGGCGTCACCTGCATTCACTTGTTAACGGGAATGTCGCCCTTTGATTTGTTTGACATCAAAGCCGACGCTTGGGCCTGGAGGGATTATTTGAAAGTACCAGTTTCGGCCAGACTCGGCCGCATCCTGGATAAAATGGTGCAGCGAGAACCATCAAAACGCTATCGATCGATCGAAGCAATTCTCACAGACATGAAATACGGCCCGACACCGATAGAGGTGATTGCCAGCAAACCCAAGTGGACTTTAGCTTTGTGGGGGGGAGCCACAGTTGCTCTGATTTCATTGGTGCTCGGTTCTCGCTTGCCATCTCCGGTATCGGAGGCTTTCACTTCCAATGAGCCTGTTTCTAGCATTCCCGACATTCGGTTCGACCCGCCCCCCATGCAGAATTTCAGCAGCGAGCCATCGCTGTCACACCCCGCAGTGCGGACTTTGACAGAGCAAGACAAAAATCCGGTGTGGGCGGTAGCAGTCACTCCCAACGGCCGCGTGATAGTTAGTGGCAACAACGATGGGACAATTCACCTGCTGCACAAGCGTCACGGTAAAGTGCTCAAGGTTTTGGCGGCACATTTGGGGCCCGTGTGGTCAGTGGCAGTGAGTCCCGATGGCAGGACGATCGCCAGCGGTGGCGCTGACGGTACGATTAAACTGTGGAATTTCTATTCTGGCCAGTTAATTCGGACATTGGACGGACACACAGACGGCGTGTTCTCGGTGGTGTTCAGTCCCGACGGCAAAGCCCTCGCCAGTGTAGGCAAAGATAATGCTTTGAAGTTGTGGCAAGTCGAAGGCGGGGCCGAGTTGCAAACACTCAAAGGGATAACCGACGAAGTGCATTCGGTAGCTTTCAGTGCCTATAAAGACACTTTGTTTGCTGGCAAAGGCGACGGTAGGATCGAGATGTGGAATTGGAAAACAGGGGCATTCCAAGCCACTCTGACTGGTCATGTTGATGCTGTTTCGGCGCTTACGATCAGCCCCGACGGTACAATTTTGGGCAGCGGCGGCTGGGACAATACCGTGAGGATTTGGGATATCACCACGGATCACGGGCCCGAACCGTCCGGTGAGGTGACTTTTGCCGGTCATACCGATCGAATTCAGTCTGTAGCTTTCAGTCCCGACGGGGCGACGCTAGCCAGCAGCGATTTGAGCGGAACTATCAAGCTGTGGGCGATGGATGGCGGGGAGCAAGGCACGCTGAAAGGTCATTCTACTTGGGTGGAATTGGCTTTTAATCCTCAGGACAAAACTCTGATCAGCGGCAGTTATGACGACACGATCAAGGTGTGGCAACTGTCTCCTTGATTGTGGCGATCGATTCTCGGTGCGATCGAATTAAATCAAGGTATGTAGTTGCGCTTAAGCGCTCTTTCTTAGCGCTTTTGAACAAATCGAAGAGCGAAGACAGCGCAACTACGTGCCTAAAAATCTACCTCAATAAAACCAAATTGCCGATCGCACTACCGCTTTCCTGCAATTCATGAGCGGCCGCAATCTCGTCTAAACCAAAGCGCCCAGCAATAACGTGTCGCAAAACTCCAGCTTTCAGACAAGTCGTAATATCTGCCGCCGCTTGTTGGTGCGCTGCTTTGTCCATAGCATAAACTAGGACGTAATGAACGGTAAGATTTTTGTAAATTAACGAGTACACAGGAATTTGAGGCGTTGCATTTGAATCAGAAGCATAGGTGGCGATCGTGCCGTTACGGGCGATCGCTTTGAGATTAATTTCCAGATTTCCGGCAAAATCAACTTCAATTATGCGATCGACCCCTTTACCGCCCGCAATTTCCTTAATCCGCGCCACCACATCTTCAGCTTTATAATTAACAATATAATCAGCTCCCGCAGTTTTAGCAATTTCTGCTTTTTCCGCAGAACTTACCGTCGAAATAACCGTCGCGCCACCCCATTTTGCCAATTGGATCGCATAATTACCAACAGCGCCCGCCCCGCCCGCAACCAATACAATTTTCCCAGTAACAGCACCATCTTTAAAAACACAATGGTGTGCAGTCATAGCCGGAACTCCCAAACAAGCACCCGCTGCAAAATCTGTATTTTCCGGTAGAAAAACCGCTTGTTCGCTGGGAACAACAACATACTCCGCCGCCGTACCAAACTGGCGGGGCAAAGTGGCTTCATAAATCCAAACACGTTCCCCAATTCGAGACTGTGGCACGCCTTCTCCTGCTGCTTCAATTATGCCCGCACCGTCGTTGTGGGGAATGACTCGCGGGTATCGCATTGTGAGTCCGCCCCAACCGCTGCGCTGCTTAACATCGGATGGGTTAATTCCGGATGCGCGTACTTTAACCAGCACATCATTTGCGCCCAATTCTGGAACATCGATTTCGCCAATTTTGAGGACATCTTTCGCGTTGCCGAGTTGTTCGTAGTAAGCAGCTTTCACGGTTTTTTTCTCCTGATGTTTTCAATCTCGATCGCTCCGCCCCGCGTTACTTTATCACAAATAATTGCTTTAAAGCCGGAACCTTTTTTGGAAGAAATAAAAAAAAATATTCATTACTCCAATCCTCTTCCTTCCTTTGTCAAGTGCTGTCAACTGTCAACTGTCAACTGTCAACTGAATCAAGCACTTCCGCCGTTAACGCGGATATTTTGTCCGGTAATCCATCGGGCTTCTTCACTGCACACAAACGCCGTCACATCGGCAATATCTTCAACTTTTCCGAGTCTTCCGAAAGCAGTCATTTGCGTAAATCTTTGAATTTGTTCGGGGGTTTTGCCGACAGTGAAAAGTTCTGTATCCGTGGGGCCCGGAGAAATGACATTGACTGTAATTTGCCGATCGCCCAATTCCTTCGCCAGCGATCGAGTTAGCTGTTCCACCGCGCCTTTTGTCGCCACGTAAGCCCCGTAAGTTGGCATCATTATCGCCGTTGTCGAACTAGAAAAGTTGACAATTCTGCCTCCATCTGCCATGCGTTTAGCAGCTTCTTGACAAGCAAAAAATGTGCCTTTGACGTTAACTGCAAACAGATTATCAAACTCTGCTTCGGTAACTTCTGCTACAGGTTTGTAAAGAATTACTCCCGCATTGTTGACTAAAATATCGATTTGTGAATAGGTTTCGAGAGTGCGATCGAACAAATCGCGAATTTCTGCGGTTTTGCTGACATCGGCTTGTACGGCTAATGCTGTGCCGCCTGAGAGTGCGATCGCGGATACAACCTCTTGAGCGGCTTCTGTTCCTCTGGCGTAGTTGACGACAACCGATGCGCCTTCTTGGGATAATCGGAGGGCGATCGCGCGTCCAATTCCCCGCGATGCACCAGTCACAATTGCAACCTTTCCTGCTAGTGATGCCATGAGATTTACTCCCCAATTAGCGTTGATGCTGCTTCTAAACAATCATACTATTTTTTTAGGAAGCCGATACAGACTGACCTCAGAAATCGGGTTTCTGCGGAGATTTCTCGTAACTCAATTCAAAATTCGTAGAAACCGGGTTTCTAGCCCCCATGCGTAGTTTCAGATTCAGGTACAGAAACAAATTTAAAATCTCAAACAGTCAGAATATCTGTAGGAATTGCACTTGCTAGCCAACACCTGTGGTAAAGTAAACTCGGCTGTTAAACTAAAAATATATGACCGTAAATTCCGAGTTAACAGAGCAGTATTTGTCAGCGGGCGAGAAACTCCAGCAATCAGGAAAATTTGAGGAGGCGATCGCCCAATACCAAAAAATACTAGCACTCGAACCGGATGTGGCGGTGGCACGCAGCAAGATAGCCGAAGTTTATTATACGCAACAGAGATATGTAGAGGCGATCGCCCAGTGCTACCAAACCCTGCGCCAGCAACCCAATTTCGCCCCCGCCTACAAAACTCTCGGGAATATCCTGCAAGCCCAAGGGAAGACAGACGCAGCGGTGCGGGCGTACTCAAAGGCGATCGAATGCGAGCCTAGATTTGTCGCAGCCTATGTTAACTTAGGCAGTATGTGTTACAAACAAGGCTTGCTGGATGAAGCGATAACATACTACCAAAAGGCGATCGCCATGCAGCCAGACTTAGCAGCCGCTTACTGGAACTTAGGCAAAGTATTAGAACAGCAAGGGCGAACCAATGAAGGTTTAATTTATCAACAAAAAGCTTTAAACTTACAGCCAAATTTAGAAAAACCAGGCACATAAATCAATAGCCAAAAACGAGCAACAAAACAACTTCTAAATCTCTCTTTTCTCTGACTCTGCGCCCTCTGCGCCCTCTGCGGTTAAAAAGCATTCTCTTTATTATAAAAATTATAAAATAAGATTGTTCAAGCAAAATTTCAGTAGATATACCAGGACAAACAATATGGATTTAGACACAAAAAATCAAGACCAACAGCACCCGCAATACAAACGCGATCGAGCCACAGTCGATAGTTTATTAGGCAAAGAACCAACCGACAACAATTTATCAGAATTAGCAAGATTAATCATTCGCTATAAAGGATTTCCCGGCGCTAGAGATATCCAAGCAGACTTAAAAAAAGCCCTGCAACAATGGAATCATACCGAAGAAACTCTGTACGAACAAACCCGCAAAATTCACGCTAATGGTGAAGTTTACAGGAAACAAAAAAGCGATCAAGAAGATTGGGCTTAATACAGTCTTCAACCCGCGGAGGCGGGTTTTGTTTGTGTAGACGCGGTTTCAACCGCCGTCTTATCTTAGTCTAGATCCCCCTAAATCCCCCTTAAAAAGGGGGACTTTGAGTGCTTCTTGTCCCCCCCGACCTAAGGGGGGCTAGGGGGGATCGGGTCTAGTCACAAAACAGCAGTTTATGACTGCGTTTGACGTTTGTTTGGCACCAACGAACATTGTTGTGTCCCGACAAAATCCCTCTAAACCATCTCAGCCGAAACAGGCATTGCAGGCTGCGGCTGGAACTGGAACAGCGAATAAACCACGTTGCGGCGGATATCCGTCATCATGTCCAAAAACAGCTCGTAACCTTCCGTTTTGTACTCGATCAGCGGGTCTTTTTGTCCGTAACCGCGCAATCCCACAGACTCGCGCAAAGCATCCATTTGCTGCAAGTGTTCCCGCCACAAAGTATCAATTTGCTGCAAGATAAAGAACCGTTCCGCATCTCGCATCAAATCGGCACGGATGGCATTAACTTCCGCTTCCTTCATGTCGTAAGCATTGCGGACTTGTTCGTGGAGGAAAGTTTTGATTTCCTCAACTGACAAATCTTCTAATTGATCCGGAGTCATGTCAGCTAACAGATAAACAAATTCCTTCACCTTGCTGACAAGTTTGTCGAGTTCCCATTCTTCCGAAGGCAAATCGGGATTGATGTATGCTCCCACGATGTCGTCCATCGTTTGTTCGGCATACTTGATTACCTGTTCCTTCGAGTCCAAACCTTCCAAGACTCGGCGGCGTTCCGCATAGATGGCTCGACGCTGATTGTTCATCACTTCGTCGTATTCAAACACCTGTTTGCGGATGTCGTAATAGTAGGTTTCGACTTTTTTCTGAGCGCCTTCGAGCGATCGAGTCAGCATTCCAGATTCGATCGGCATATCTTCCTCAACACCGAACATTTTCATCAAACTCGACACCCGTTCGCCCCCGAAAATCCTGAGCAAATTGTCTTCCAAACTCAAGAAAAACCGCGTAGAACCGGGGTCTCCTTGTCGTCCCGCGCGGCCGCGCAACTGATTGTCAATCCGGCGCGATTCGTGACGTTCAGTACCGATAACGTGCAAGCCACCCAACTGCACAACTTCATCGTGTTCGGTGCTGGTAAAGGCATCGTATTCGCTGCGAGTTAGATTGTAAGCTTCCCGCAATTTTTGAATTACGATGTCTTTGGTGGGCGCTTTTTCCGACGCTACAGCCACGATGTCATCGGCTTGCAATTCCGAGAGCGATCGCTCCCCGTACTCCTTCACCGCCAATTCAACCGACCCTTTCAGCAGTTGCTCGGCCTCTTTCGATAGCTGTGTCGGGAAAATCTGCGCCGAAGCTTTCCAAGACTTGACTTTTTTAGCAGTTTGACCAAAACCTTGAGCTGCGGGGCGGCCGCCCATACCGGGCGCTTGTACCAGGGAAAACCCGTCTTCATCATCGGGGCGCACGATCCGGGGCATCAAATACTCGCGCAACTTCAGGCGTCCCATGTACTCGGAATTACCGCCCAGAATGATGTCGGTACCCCGTCCGGCCATGTTTGTGGCGATCGTCACAGCGCCTTTGCGTCCGGCTTGAGCGATAATTTCCGACTCCCGTTCCACATTTTCCGGTTTCGCATTCAGCAAATTGTGAGGAATCTTGAGTTCCCGAAGCAGCCGCGACAGCAACTCGGATTTTTCCACACTGGTAGTACCCACCAGCACCGGCCTACCAATTTCGTGCATTTCGGCGCATTCTTGGGCGATCGCCTTCCACTTGCCGGCCTCTGCCTTGTAAACCATATCCGAAAGGTCGCCACGGCTGGGAATCCGGTTAGTCGGAATCAGCGTCACTTCCAGACTGTAAATCTTCTCAAATTCCGTTTCCTCAGTCTTCGCCGTCCCAGTCATCCCCGACAGCTTCGGATATAGCAAAAAGAAATTTTGATAAGTAATCGTCGCCAGCGTCTGAGTTTCTGGCTGAATTTCCGCGTGTTCTTTCGCTTCGATGGCTTGGTGCAAACCGTCACTCCAGCGTCGTCCCGGCATCACCCGCCCTGTAAACTCATCGACAATCACCACTTCGCGATCGAGATTGACGATGTAGTTAATATCCTTAATAAACAATTCCTTCGCCTTAATCGCATTAAAAATGTAATGCGCCCAAGGGTCAGCCGGATCGTATAAATCCTTCACTCCCAACAAATCCTCAGCTTCACCAAACCCTTCATCGGTCAACAGCACATTCCGCGCCTTTTCGTCAACCTCGTAGTGTTCCTCATTTTCCTTTCTCAGGGAAGCAGCCACCTCAGCCGCCCGGATGTACTTCTCGCTGGGGCGTTCGACTTGGCCGGAAATAATTAGAGGTGTGCGGGCTTCATCAATCAGCACCGAGTCAACCTCGTCAATCACGCAGAAATTAAAAGGACGCTGCACCACATCTTCCATGACAGTAGCCATGTTATCGCGCAAATAGTCGAAGCCGACTTCGCTGTTGGTGGCGTAGGTAATATCGCAGTTATAATTTTTCTTGCGTTCCACCTGATCCATGCCCTGCTGGATCAGTCCCACAGTCAGTCCCAGGAAGCGGTGCACCTGTCCCATCCATTCCGCGTCCCGCCGTGCGAGATAATCGTTGACGGTGATGATGTGCACGCCTTTGCCGTTGAGGGCGTTGAGGTAAGCCGGCAGTGTAGCTACGAGTGTTTTGCCCTCACCGGTTTTCATTTCGGCAATTTGGCCTTTGTGCAGGATGATGCCGCCGAGGAGTTGGACATCAAAGTGGCGCATTCCCAAAACTCGCTGTCCCGCTTCCCGCACCACTGCAAAAGCTTCGGGCAAGATTTCGTCGAGGATTTCTTTCTCTTCGTTGAGAGATTTAGCTTTGGCCAGACGTTCTTTAAACTCCGCTGTTTTGCCTCTGAGGGCGTCGTCTGAGAGGGCGCGTAAGTCTTCTTCCAAGATATTGATATCAGCTACCCAAGGCTGAAATTTTCTCAGTTTGCGAGCGTTGGGGTCGCCTAGCAGATTTTTAAACATGGCAGGAGAGGCAGATTTTTAATAATTTAGCTATTAGCTTTCAGGGTTACAGGCTGTAGTATTAGCCACAGAGTTTACCTTTCCCGATTGTAGCAAGCATTGGTCTTGCTCAGGAGTCGTTGGGGGCGATCGCCCGATTTTGGATTTGCCGCTGGTGAGGAAAGCGCTGCACTCCTAGCTTCGACTTCAGGTGGCAAAACTATATTGCATGGCGTTTGAGAATATGAGTGTTGATTCTATTGTAGGCGATCGGCCTTTAGTTAGATTGGTTGGTGTCGGGGCGATCTTTTGTATCCATGTCTTCTGTGATGGTTTGCTCTGAAAGCGAAGGTAATGTTAGTTGAAGGTGAATGTCAATTGTTATTGTATGAGTTTGATTATTCAAACCTATGTTAACTATATTTACTAATGGAACTTGGGGTAAATAATTGCTTGAGTTAGATTTAACAGACGGGATAGTTTTATATCCAGCTTCCTCTAGGCAGTTGTGAATATTTCTCCAGTTGCTTACCTTTTCGTTAGGTACATCTGTAATTTTTTTAAAGTATTGATATAAAGTTTTAGAGTAATTGCTCAACTAGGGGAAAAAATGGAGCCATCAGTAGAGAGAGCTTGTTGAATAGATTGATAAGCAGTTAAACCCTGACGCTTGCCAGTATTGACAACGGAACGAACGGCAGCAAACAAATCTCTGCCCCATTCCGAACGAAATCCATTAGTCACACGGCGAAATATCACACTCATCCTAATCGCCTGTTCACTACTATTATTTGTTGGTGGAATCGCCGCATCTTCCAGAAATAGAAATAAATTGTCAATTAGCCCACCATAGCGTTTTCGTAACCGGATACCATCCGGATGATGTGGCGCTAAACTCAAAATCCCGGTTAATCTTTCCTGTAAATTGTCTCGATATCGATTGAGTCTGGCATCGTCGATTTTTGATCGTCGTCGATGGATGATAAAAGCTCTTAATAATAACCTCTTCATCGCTGGGGCAAAAATCCTGTCCCCAGCATCAATTGCATATTGGCAATCCCGCAGTTGATGGGCTAAACACACTTGCCATTGTGGTGCTGGGTGATTTTTTTGAGCGCTAAATAAATCTGACACCCAGATATCGGGACGATGTTCTGCGAGAACTTCGTTAATTACCCCAGTCCCTCGACTCGGACGGATGACGTGTAAACAAACATCCTGGTTCTGAAACACCCACTCCCACTGATTCTGTCCGTTAACTCTCGCACTCGTTTCATCTGAACAAATTAATTTTGCCCGCCGCAACCGTTGTAGTATTTGACTTACTTGGTCGTCTAAACTGGTTTTGACTTTTGCCAACAGGTTTGCGATTGCTCCTTCGGATATCTTGAGTCCAAAGACTTCTCCAAATATAGACGATAGCCGTTCGTAACTGATGGCATGAGTGTAACGGAGATATGTAACTAAGCTTTGAATTGAACTGCCAAACGGTGAACCTGGTTCCATTCCCAATGGTACAGGTGCAACATACTTGGTTTGACAGCACGCACACTGACCACCATAACGTTCACGGAGGGTGATAATGGGGCGAATTGGGGGTAGTTCGATTTTTTCGTAGACGGATTGCAATTTTTGGGTGGCGGCGGTGACTTTCTCTCCACACTGGGGACAATTTTTGAGTTGGGCGATGATTGTTTGGTCGGGATGAGGATGTAGTTCTCTTCCCCCTCCCGCTCTTCCTAGGCTTTTTTGTCTTTTGCTCCCCTCTATTTTCGAGGGCTTAATGTTGGGCTTGAATCCTTTGGACGGTGGAGTGCTGGAATTTTTGCTCGTTTTTTTAGGAGATGGCTCTGGCTCTAATTTTGGTTCGTAGGTGGCTAATATTGCGCTGAGTTTTTGGATTTTCTCCCATAGCTCTACTATCAAGGCTTCTTTTGCCTCGTTCGATAGTTGTTTTAAGTCGGGGAGTTTTTCCATTCCTTTATCTAATGTCTATCTCGTCTTCTTGTCAAGGGGGTTGAGCAATTACGTTTTAGATATATAAACCTCAACACCTTTACGACTTTGATGGAGTTGGCTAGCTATTTCCGCAGGACTGTGGCCGCAGAGCAAACCTCGGAGAAACAGCTTTTCGCGTTCTGTCAGTCCCTTTCTGGCACGGGGAGATACTTGCCATTTGGCTTCTGCCATAGCTTTGTAGAGCCTTTCCAAGTCCCAGTTATTCGCAGCTTCAGCAAACATCTCGTCGCTGGATGTCATGGCAGTATGTCTCGCTTAGTTGATAGCTAAAGCCTAACTAAAATTATAGCTTTGGCTAGTTGCTATCTGAGTATACTTAGTTTATCATTCCAGAAACGGATGTGGCGATCGCTCTGCTTTAAAAAAATAGAGCTGTTTGTCAAGAGCTGAGGGTGCAGATACAGCAGCGGTTAGTGGGTAAGTGTAAAGATTTGTAACAATAAGCTAGATTTTGCGTAAAAATTCGGGATTGAAACCGAATACATATATAGGAGCAAGACGTTGCTTGGTGCGGGAGCGAGTTGGTACTGGATGCTGAGGTGTTGCGGTATCTGTTTGCGGTAGGTGCGAGCGATCCCTCTAACCATGCGAAGCGATCGCATCAGCACACAAACACTATGGAAAACAGAAAAATTATGAATGCGGACTTTTTAGGAAGAGATAGAGCCACGCAAATCGCTGACATAATCAAGCAGCGTCAAGGACTAATTAAAAACATTACAACGGCTGAAGAAAAGATAAAAAATCTTCTCTCATCTCTGCACGAACTTGAAGTAAAACGCCAGGAAATCATACCGCAGGTCAGGGAAGCTGGAGCGTCAGTTAGCTTAGAAACAATTAAATTGGAAAGTCTGATAAACAAGCTTGAAGCAGAGTATGAAAAACTTAAAAATCTTAAAACACGATTTTCTAACTCTACTCTCAATATTGGAGTTGTTGGGCGGATGGGTCAGGGTAAAAGCACCCTGCTACAGAGTTTGACAGGACTTTCTGATGATGTAATTCCGGCACGTCAAGGAAAAGCTTGTACTGCTGCCCGTAGCACAATATGCCATCGGTCTCAAAGAGAGATTGAAGCAGTAGTCACATTTCACACAGAAAAGTCTTTTTTAAAAGAAGTTATTCTTCCTTATTTTCAAAAGCTAAATCTAACTCGAAAGCTAGATAATATTGATGATTTTGCAAATTATAAATTTACTGAAATTAGTAATACTTTGGTAGAAGGAGCTACATATGAAACAATGTATGAGCGACTATACAAAGATTATTACCGAGGATTAGGTGGTTATAAAAGACTACTCAATCAACCACCTCAAACTGTGACAAGAGAGGAAATCCAAAAATATGTTTCTCAAGACAGAGATCCCAAAAACAATTTAATAGATTATGAGCATCTGGCAGTACGCAATGTAAGAATTTCTTGTAATTTTCCAAAAGCAGATATAGGACAAATAGCACTGGTTGATGTACCAGGAATGGGAGACTTTAAACTGGGTGATGAAAAGTTGATGCTAGAAACTTTGGGAAAAGAAGTTGATGTTGTTCTTTTTGTAAGCCAACCAGGCAACGATCGTTATGGGTGGGAAACCCAGGATACCGATTTGTATGATAAGGCTGCTACGGCATTAAATGACTTAGCCGATAGAGCTTTCATGGTTCTCAACTTACATAGCACTGGTAACAATCTAAACGGCTGTGATAGTCAAAAAGCAGATGTAGATAAGAGAAATGTTAGGATGGAGTTTGCTAAACCCTGCATAATTGCCAACTGTGCCAGCGACAACGCAAATAACAAGGTTTTTGAGCCTGTTTTAAAGTATCTGGAAACCGAGATTACTGAATTAGACAAAAAATATGCTCACACTTGTCAACAGCGCATTCTTGAATTACACGAGCAGGTTAAAAACGAATTAAATAAAGCTGGTGAGGTTCTGCAACAGTTTGCTAACGAGAGAAAACAGTTTGATGAATACTTTACGGGAAAAAGTGGAGACAGTGGACTTTGGCTAGAAATCCAAAAGGGTCTTGGAAAACTACTCTATAAACTTAGAGATAAACGCGAAACTGAAGACCCTACATTTAAAGAGCGAGTCGAACAGACTATTGCTAGTTGTAGGTCAGATACAGGCATTCCCTTAGTTCAAGAAATAGAGGATAGGCAGACTGTAAAAGGTCGTGAACAAGGCTTGTACTTCCGATACCTTGAAGAGGTTCGTGCACATCTATCACGACACTTTCTGTCTCTGGATTGTGATTTACAGCAGTCTTTAGAAGCTGTTAAATCTGAAGTAAAAAAGGTGCTGGCTGAAGATGGAAGACTTAAAAATTTATCCAACTCTGAAGGCTCTGTATTTTTTATGGAAATAGCAACACAATTGCCTGATATAAGTGAGAGTAATCTGAGGCTAGGATTTAAAAAAATCGGAGAGCTTAACTTATCATTTTCTGGCAGAATTCAGCGATTAATTCGTCCTCATTTAGATATCCTTGTCCCCAAGAGGAATACTTCTGTGACATCTTCTATAGTCCAGGAAGAAGTTAAAAATTTAGGAACTACTTCTAATACTTCTGAATCTCAAGAAGTATATAACCGACTAAAACATACTCATGAGCAAGTTGTTAAGGCTTGTGAAACTGAGTTCAATAAATTGTATTTTGAGCCAAATCAAGTTGCTTACTATATGGTGGAGGATTTTCTCGATCGGGTGTTATATGCTAAAGGCATCGAGAAAGAATGGGATTATTTTCTTTGGGAAAAGCGACAGCAGGTGTGGCATGAATTTAAACTTTTGGGAGAGCGCATTAAAGTCAAAGAAGAGTGCAAAAATTTAATCGAACAAGCCAAGTCAGCCAATCAGTTACACCTACTACGATTCCTAGACTGACAAAGTACAATTTAAATGCACGACAGCTTATCAACATGATAGCAAGTAGTAACAATACTCTCCAATCTTTTTTATAATTACATTACACTATCTAAATACACTGAAGATTAGATGATATGGATGTTAATGAATTTCAACAACAGTATACCACAGGGAAAAGGAATTTCTTTCAAGTCAATCTGAGTGGTGCGAACCTAAGTGGAATTAATCTGAGTGATGCTAATCTTGATAGCGCAGACTTGACAGGAGCTAACCTCAGCGAAGCTAACCTCAGTCATGTAAATTTGCGTCTTGCAAAGTTGAGTCAAGCCGATCTAAGAGGAACTGATCTAAGTGAAGCTCAGTTGGCTAATGCCGATCTCCGTGAAGCTTTATATGATGAAAAAACAAAGTTTCCTGACAAGTTTGATCCGGTTGTAGCCAATCTTAAGTTAGCTCCCAAAACACCAACTATATCTCCTGTTATAGAGGTACAAACTCCTGACTTACCAATGCTGCCTCTGCCTCATCCAAGTTCAACTAATCCAACCAGAAAAAAAAGACCTACTTTGAAGAGAAATATAAAAATCAGCAAAAAGTATTTGATTCCTGTGATTGCTGCTATTCTGGCTTTAGTAGCGGTGATTGTATTCGCAAATCTATTGCCTCAATCGCTTATGGAGGATAAAACAAGTCCAAGCAATTCACCTCTAACATTTAACCCCAGAATAAGTTCAGGAGATAAAGTTTTAATTGAAAATGAAGAAGGAGTAAGTAAATCATTCAAGCTTTTAAAACAAGCCGGAGTCAAAGCAATTGCTGAAGCTAAGTACAATGAAGCTATTTCTTATTTAGATGGTGTAATTCAGGAAAGTCGCAACTCACCGGAAAGTCTAATCTATCTTAATAATGCAAAAATAGGGAAAAAAAAAGCTGAAACAATTGCAGTAGTAGCTCCAATTGGCAGTGACTTAAAAGGGGCTCTTGAGATTTTGCGCGGCGTAGCTTCTGCTCAGTATGAATCTAATCAGCAGATGGGAACTACACCTATTAAGATAGTAATTGTCAACGATGATGATAAAGAAGAGGTAGCTAAACAGGTTGCCTCGGTTTTGATTCAAGAGCCAGCAGTTTTAGGAGTGGTGGGTCATTGGGCCAGTCAGGTATCTTTAGCAGCAAAAGATATTTATAACTCTGGAAAGCTTGTTGCTATTTCTCCAGTCAGCACGGCTGTAACGCTTTCAAATTCTAGTTCTTATTTTTTCCGCACTGTTCCTAGCGATTCTGTTGCAGCCAAAGCGTTAGCCGATTACATGGTCACTAAGTTAAATAAGAAGCAAGCAGCGGTCTTTTTTAACTCTCAGAGTACATACAGTCAATCTCTGAAAAACGAGTTTATTAAGGCTCTTTCACAAAAAGGGGGAGAAGTTTCTAGTAACAATACTTTCGACTTTTATGATCCTGGCTTCAGTGCCAAACGCAGGGTAGAACAAGCAATACAGCAGGGAGCAGAGGTGATTTTGTTAGCACCCAACACGGGTTCACTAGATAAGGCATTAGTAGTTGCTCAAGCTAATGACAAGAGATTGCCTCTTTTGGGAGGAGATGATGTTTATGGAGAGAGGACTTTGCAAGACGGCGGAGCTGCAACAGAGGGGATGGTAGTAGCTATTGCTTGGCACGTTGATGGTACTCTAACATCAGCAGACTTTCGCAATCAGTCAATACAACTTTGGGGCACTGCTGGTGTCAACTGGCGCACTGCTATGTCCTACGATGCAGCAAAAGCGTTGATTGCCGCGATTCAACGTCAGTCTCAGCCCACAAGAACAGGAACGCAACAAGTTCTTTCCTCCACAGACTTTTTTACTAAAGGAGCATCTGGTACAATTCAGTTTGAGAGTTCAGGCGATCGTCGTAACCCTCCTATTCAACTGGTGAAAGTTGTTAAAGCTCAACCCCCAAGAACTTACTACTATTTTGCACCTCTGGAAATACCTGTATCTGGCAAATGATCTTTGTAAGCACGATATCGCCCATAATCTGCCTCCCATCGAAGGAAACATCTAGTTAACCACTCAATCGCCTAATGTGGAAAACTTTAAGGAAACTTATGAAAATTCGAGAATCAGTTGGTCAAAGTGTCTGGAACCATTCTGAGGGTTGGTGCTGCGAACCTCTTACTGGGATATCGAAGAAATTGGCGAAAAAGCAGGTTTTGATATTCAGTACAGATACACGGGAGTCAATGACCCGAAAGATGAATCTTTAGCTTGCGTAACTCAGTTTGTGGGCATCTATGAGGACTTCTCAAAGCTCGATCGCGATTTGGAAACTTTGATTGCAGCAGGCATCCCCTGGCATTTATTCAAAATACTGACTGACAACGATGACATCGATTTGAAGCCTGTAACGCAATACCTCAAAGCTGTCTCATAATGCTTTGAGTGTAGCGCAATTGTTGCTTTTTTAAAGAGCGATCGTCCTTATTTTCCGAAAGTGCGATCGCTCTTTTTCCCCCAATAACCAAAAGGGCAATCGCCCTTTTTTTCCAAATTAACCCACTTGCAATAATTCTTGAGACTGTATTGAATTTGGTACGCCATAAGCTGTATAAGCTCTTACTTCAGGCGGTTGAAGTCCTAAAACAATTAACTTAGGGGGAATTCCTGCTGCTACTAATTCTTCAGCGATCGAGCGATCGGTATTATTCGCTTGAATCCAAACTTGACCGTCGATAATATCCATGTGTATGACGCAATCGTGAATTCTTCTCCCCTGAAACCATCCCATCGAAAGTAACATATAGCGATCGTTTTCTAAATCGAAAATTACTTGACTTTGTACCTCAATTTCAGAATTTAAAAAACCTGAATATTCATTAAGAATTCCTTTGACAATCTGGCGGCAATCTGCTATGGTATCCATTTCACAATCTCCTCCATTTGTGGATTAAAAACAATCAACTTTAAATGATTATCTACCAATAAAATATCGGCAAATTTATCTTCAATAAAAAGCTCCTCAAAAGACATCACCGGCATAGCAAGATAGAGCGTTCTTTCCGGTTCAGTTTGTTCTAAAATTTTCTGATAAAGAATGTATTGTCCCAAAGCCTTCTCTAAATCTAAAATTTTAGAATCACTGATAAAACTTTTAACTTCAACAGCTATCTTAGACTGATTATTTTCAGCAGCAATCAGTTTTTCTGCTCCGAGATCCACAAATAGTTTTCGCTTGGCCCATTTCACTAACAATGGGTCATGAGTAATTTTCCAGCCAGCTTTAACAAGCGCCTGTTTCACAACTGGATGATAGTAATCTTTTGCTGACACTGTTGCTCCTTTTGAACGATGTGAATATTAGAGATTTGGGTAGTTTCATTATAACTCCTGCTCACCCCCTAATTAGTCTCAGTTTTTACGTGAATATTTCAGCCCAGATCAACCCTAGTTTTAAACAGGTCGCGGCACTTCGTAAGTCAAAAAGTCATAGGCCATTTTCGTATTCGGAAAAATAGCCTGGGCTTCCTTGAGCAAGTCATCCAGGACGATCGCATTTCCGGGAGCATAGCGCGGGCTAAAATGCGTCATGATCAACTGTTTCGCCCCAGCGAGCAAAGCTACTTGAGCCGCCATCGTCGAAGTTGAATGCAGGCGATCGAACGCCATTTGAGCATCTTGATGGGCAAAAGTCGCTTCATGCACTAACAAATCGGCATCCTTTGCTAAGTCCACCGCGCTGTCACAAAAAACCGTGTCTGTACAGTAAACAAACTTCCGCCCGACTTGATCCGGGCCGCAAAAATCACTACCTTTAAACTGTCGCCCGTCCGATAATTTTACCGTCTTTCCTTGTTTTAATTCACCGTAAACTGGCCCCGACGGAATACCCACAGCCTTCGCTTTTTCTACATCGAAATGTCCCGGACGGTCTTTCTCAGTTACTCGATAACCAAAAGCAGTAACTCGATGCTTTAAAGGAGCGCAGCTAACAATATATTCGTCATCTTCATAGACAACTCCCTCGTGACTTTTGTGCACCTTCACCGGGTAAGAAAAATGAGTTTGAGAATAGCGAACGCCAGCTTGCAAATATTCTTCAAGTCCCGGAGGCCCGTAAAGATCGATGCGCTTGACATTCCCCGCCAAACCGCAGCTAGCCAGCAAACCCATTAAGCCGAAAATGTGGTCGCCGTGCAGGTGAGTGATGAAAATCCGGCTCAGTTGGCTGACTTTTAGCTCGCTACGGAGGAATTGGTGCTGGGTTCCTTCGCCGCAGTCAAACAGCCAGAGTTCCGCTCGCTGGGGCAAGCGCAGGGCGATGCTGGATACGTTGCGCGATCGCGTGGGGACGCCAGAGCTAGTTCCGAGAAATGTAATCTGCAAGAGTTAAATCACCTCAATTAAATGTTAAAAAATATGTTACAAATATCCAGGTGCGGCGAATCCGACATAAAGGAAATATTCGCAGGCAGGAACCGGGATAAATCGCTGTTCCTGCGAGCATCTAGTCGTTCCAATCATTGCGGCGCACAAAGTGCCAAACCTAATTCTAACGTTTTCTTTCTGTCGTTCTCCTTCCTTTTTCCCGAACCTTCCCCAATTCTTAAAAATTCTCAAACTCATACAGCACAGGAGGAAAATTTTCAAATGCAGTCAGGAGTGTTCTTTACTTCCGTTCTTTCGACATTAAAAAAACGCTACTTTTGGATTTCGCTGTTGTTTTGGCTGGTAATGGTAGCCCCAGCACAGGCGGCGCTGATTTTGCGAGTTGCGGTACAAGACGGGACGAGTCAGATCAAAGTCGGCAGTTCTACTAAGGCTGCAATCCGCGACAGCAGCGGGCGCAATTTGGGCGAACTGCCCGCAAATAGTTCTCAGTCGGCTCAATTTCGATCGGGAACTGTGGCAATTGGCCGCTGGGCTGCCAATCAAATTTGGATCGAGCCGACCGGAAACGGTTATGTTTGGATTGGCGATCGATGGTATCGGGGACGCACGCTTCTAGTTCCCGAAAAAGGAGCCTTGACCGCCGTCAACTACGTCGATATCGAACAGTATCTCTACAGCGTTCTCGGCGCCGAAATGAGTGGCAATTGGCCTCAAGAGGCTTTGAAAGCCCAAGCAGTCGCCGCCCGTTCCTACGCTCTCCACAAGCGCCTCAAAAGCGAAACCGACCTTTACGATGTGGACGACACTCAGTCTTCCCAGGTTTACAAAGGATTGCAAACAGAATCTTCGGGTACTTATGCCGCAGTCGATGCCACCGCTGGTCAAGTTCTCACCTACAACGGTCAGATTATTTTAGCTGTTTTCCACTCTGCCTCTGGCGGACATACGGAAAATGTCGAGGATGTTTGGACGGAACCCCTGCCTTATTTGCGGGCTGTTCCTGACTTCGACCAAGGGGCGCCGGTTTACCAATGGAAAGAAAATTTTTCCCGCGCTCAAATCAGCAGCAAGATTTCTGGCGTGGGTAATGTAATCTCGATGAAGCCAGAACGTACTACCGCTTACGGCAGCGTTTTGTCCATGAAAGTAGTCGGGGATGGCGGTTCTAGGGTGATGACTGGTGCGGATTTGCGTCGGGTTCTAAATTTGAGGAGTACCCGCTTTACTGTGATTCCTCAGTACGGCGGGATTTTTAGCGGCCAAAATAGGGGGAAGCCTCCTACGGGTTTTCAAGTTGCTGGCAAAGGTTTCGGTCACGCTGTGGGAATGAGTCAGTGGGGGGCTTACAATTTGGCTAGGCAGGGATACGGCTACCAGCAGATTTTGTTGCACTATTACCGGGGTGCTGCTTTGGCTAGAATTGCTGTGCAGTAACTGTTGGGAATGGGGGATGGGGCATGGGGCATGGGGCATGGGGCATGGGGCATTGGTAAGAAATAACAAATAACCAATAACAAGTAATAACGAATAACTAACTAACTGTCCACTGCCAACTGCCAACTGCCAACTGACTACTGACTAACTAAATTAAGGATTGCTATGCAAAAGTGGGAGTATTTATTTGTGGATGCGAATATGTATCCTTTTGGAAATAAGCTAATTAGTTTATATGTAAATGGTGAGGAGCTGCGAGATTGGAAACAAGGCTCGCTACATCTATTTGTCAATCAATTGGGGGAGGATGGGTGGGAACTTGTGGCTCTGCGACATGACTCGAAATACGACCAAAATTGTTTGATTTTTAAACGCCCTAAGATTGTTAAAAAGATGAGAAAAACAACAGATTCTAGTATTCAAAATAAATGATTTTGGCGTTGTTTAATCAGGGGATGAAAATGGGTAACTTGAAAATTCAGCTATATTGACTGACTGGTTTGTTTCATTTTTTCACATTGAGTCGTTCATACTGTTGCAGCAGCAACGCCAATAGAAGGTATGTAGTTGCACTTGGGCGCTCTTTCCTAATATAAGCTAAGAGCGCTGAAGCGCAACTACGTACCTAAGATCAATTCTCAGAAGACTTCTCGTCTCCGGCGGTTAGAAACCGCGACTACAAAAACAAAGTCCACCTCCGTGGACTAAGAAAAAATCTGTGTGCTGCATTCCTGATTCTTCGGGTTATAAATTAATTGTCCGATCGCCCAATTCGCCGCTGCCATTCAGCATCTATTTTTGCTGACTGTTCTAGTTCTTGTTGAGTTAATTCGCTTTCTGTGGTATAAGCTAAGTCTTCTCCACTCAGAACGTTTTCGCCTGCAAATTCCTGGGCGTAGGCCAGTTTTTGCTGCAAGTTGGCATCGGGTTGGTTTAATAACATGGCTCGCTGCTGCCGATCGTGATTCCGAGCTTCTATCCTGCTATTTTTCCACTGAATCCAGAAGTACCTGATTAAGGGAATTGTCAGAAATCCGACGCCGTAAATCAGCAGCAGTGGATAAATACCGCTGACGAAGCCGATGAATCCACCTGCGATCGCACTTTTCGTTAATAAATTCCCCAAAACCAGCGCACCGACAAGATTGACGGCTCCTAAACCTGCTGCGAGCATGATTTGGCCGGAGTCGGCGTGACTGAAACGCCACAGCATTTCTCGCAAATAAGTTCCTGTTGGTTGAGGATTTTGCAGGAGGGCTGTGGTTTGCAATTGCGGAAAATGATAGATGATTTGCCCTTCGGGACTGACTTCGGGGCGGCCGTCAAAACGGGCCAGGGCTGGTAACATATATTCTTCGTATTCTCGGGCGTATCCTTGCCCGAGATTGTCGAGATAGGGCGCAATTTGTTCGGCTGCGACTGCGCCTCGGTTGTTGCGAATTGCGGTGGCTATATCGCTCCACTTGCGCTCTTCTAGATTTTTATTGGGATTCCCGTCTCCAAATATAAAGGAGAAAACTGCTTCCAGAAAACTCATTTGGGGTTTTTGACCGCGATCGCGCGATCGCTGCTGGTAGTATGGTTCATCATGGTTCCAGTAAAAGATCCAGATTAAGTCGTTCCAGAAGTAGGGAAAAAAGAAAAAGCCTCCGCCGCCACCTCCACTTTCGCCTCCGCTTCCGCCTCCTCCACCGTTATTGTCGCTGTTCATGCTGGAGAGTAAAAGCGTAATAGCAACAACAATTAAAAGGATGGAAGCTACCAGCACTAAGCCAAAAGATATTCTAATCAAGTAAAATAGAACTCGCCAGATTTTTTGCCACCATTCCTGCAACTGCAAGCGCAAGAATTTGTTTCGCAAAATATCTCGAAAGTTGTTGGGAAATATGTAGGCAATGTCGCCGGATTCTGCTACTTGCAGGTTGCCGCCTGCTTCGGAGGCCAGCGTTAACAGTTCTCGCTGGGCAAAATTGACATCTAGTCCAGCTTTTGCCGCCACGTCTCCAACCGTAACGCGGTAGCCAAGTTGCTCGACGGCTTGCATAATCCCGGGATTTGGAGCCATGTGTTTCTCTTTGTGAAAATTACGCGGTTATTTTTAATTATAGGTTGCGGGCATTAAAGCTGGTTTAGACCTGGAGAATTTAGGCTTTTTTTGTGGCTGACCTTGATTTTGGGGCAAAACATTGCTACTTTTGGCATGGTTCAAAAATGGCAGTTTTAAGGTAGCACTGCACGGCAAATTCTGCCATCATTAAAGGTACATCAAAGCTGATAGCGATTGCTGTCAGCTTTGGGTCGAGAATACCGGCGATCGCCAGTAATTCGTCGCGTCGATCAATTGAAAACATCTACTTGATTCTCATTTGTTTCTGAGTGGTATTTGTATTCTTGGATCAGAGTCAAAATTGAACTAGATACAGGGGGTGTCGGAATATAACCACCTGCGACGAATGCCATCTTAATAAAAAATATCAGCTTGCATAATTAAATTAGTGAATAGTGAGTAGTGGATAGTGGATAGTGAATTAGATTGTTTCTAAGAACTCAAACAAATAGTTTTCATCTTTTAAGTTAAGAAAATTTTCTTTACCATTGAGAACATCTTCATAAGTCATTTTATCCAATTCATCTTTGCTCAGGTTGAGATCGATATCAGGCTTTCCTTTCATAACTATGCCTAAGCCAAAATCGCAATCCAACACAAAGACTCGCAAATCTTTGCGATTACTTCTTAGATAACAAATCGTTTTCCAGACATCACCACACCAGTTGCCATCCCATCCAGGTAAATTCATGTCGATCGCAGCTTGCAGAGACTGAGCTGGACAGGCTGCGAGGACATGGGGTGGTTTGCAATCATGCATGACTATTACGCCATTTTCATTGAGGTTGTCCAAGGTATTCAGGACATCTTGCAATGATTGTTCGTAGGTATGCAATCCATCGATAAATGCTACATCAAACCGTTCGATCGGATTGGCACTTGCAAAAAAAGCATCGCTAGTGGCGTCTATATATTCCGCTGTTGCATTACATAGATTTTTACTAGCCCATTCCAATTTACGTTCTTCAGAAAATGCAAAACTAGGATCTACTCCCACCTTTTGAGCGATCTCGATCGGGAAAAAACTATCGCCATTATTTACGCCGATTTCTAAATACCTCAGGGCTTTTTTCTTGTCGATTATTTTTTGAATTACATCGGTTCTGAGCATTTCGGTTTCCTGAGATAATAGACAACAATTTGAAACCTAACTATTTAGGCTGACTGTTTACTATAACATATCTCACGCATTGCCCCACGTATTTTTGTTACTGCTGTTGGGGGAAGGGGGAAGGGGAAGGGGGAAGGGGTAAAGAGTACAGGACTTACGCAAAGAATCTATCTGTAGGGTGCGTTACCTCTGGTAACCGATCGCCAACGCTACTAATAGTGTGGGTGCGTACTTTGTCTTTGCCAATATCACGATCGCTATTTTCTGGCGAGCATCAAGCGGTAAACTGGCTGCGACTGATTGGCTCGGACTCATTCTTGTAGATTATACCCAGGTTTTTCCTAAGTTCCCTCTGAAACCATCATAAGTTCCGCGCAGACAAGCCCAAATTTTCAATCTTCTTGATAGGTTTTCTAATAGCAAGATTTTAATAACTAAATTAATCATAATTTTAATTCTATGAATACTAAACATAATCAATAGTTTGTTCTCCATAGCGAGACTAAGTTCGACAAAGGTGTTATTCCTGCATCGGTAGTAGTAACGCAACGGAGAACAATTCAATCGCATTATTTTTATTTTAGGATAAAATAAATTAACTTCTTGAGTCTCTCCAAATCGTTGTTTTAGAACAATATTTCTATTGACAAATATAGAATAATTTTGTTTCTTTAATTTTAGACAATATTCCCAATCAACTGCTTCAATAAATAAATTTTCATTAGGAAAGGGAGTATTGTAAGCGGCTTGAATGGAAATAAGAGAACCTGCTGTAATAACGGCATCACATTTATAAATTTCAGGGATTTGATCGTTTATAAGAAATTGTTTTAGTTGATACTTATCTAAGATCATTCCATTCCATTGTTGTCCTGTGACCCTATCAACAGGAAGTGGAGCAATAATTCCAATTTTTTGATGAGCTTCTTTGAGATTATCATAGGTTTCAATTAATCTTTTTAAAGCATCTGGTGAAGGTTCAGTATCTTGATCGAAAGTCCAAATAAAATCAAATTCATTTTTAATAGACCATTCAATACCCACTCGTAAACCGCCAGAAATGCCGATGTTTTGGGGATAAGATTTGACGATAATAGATTCGTCTAATTCTTCAGGAGACAACAAAACATGAGGCGAGTTATCGACTATTAAGATTTTCTCGATCGAATAAGTTTGACACTTAAGAGAAGCGATACACCGCTCAAGGGCAGTTTTATCTGAATAGGCAGTGATATAAGCAACAATACGATACGACATTACCTAATTAATACTTCCAACTTATTTTTACTACAAATGAATACAATTACCCCGACTGCTTAGTCCTGCTTGAAAAATTAACATTTTTTACGCTGGAATAGTCTGACATTACCATGCTAATTAGCAATTGTCAACAACTGTCTCAAATTGTTGTTGGAGCTGAAAAATATCTCCATGACAAGGAGTATCAGGCAGGACTTCTTTCTGACCTGCTCTCAATCCCGTCCCGACATCAGCAATGGTGAAATCTGGCTGAAACCCCTGCGCCATCGCATCTAGCAAATGCCAACCCCAAGACTGATTGGCTCGGACTCATGCTTTGGGGGGCGAATTAGGACTAAGGCGACAGCCTTCACCTTACACCGATCGCTCGCAAACTGTTACCCTCAATTGAACCGTACCCTACTTTTTTCCCAAAAGCTTTTCAGTGTTGGCTGAACTTTGAAAACTTAATAAAAGTTTAAATATGTAAAAAAAATATGTTTTTTTTGCAAGTCTTGCAATAGTTATCTACAATAGATAGGACTTGCGCGTGTTGTCAAGTTTGTCCTTGTGTCTCACAAGTCTTTTTCGCATTCTCAGCACAACTCTCAACTAAAATTGTTGTGCAAGTATTCATAGGAAAACTTTACCCGCTAATTTTTGAGATTAGCCACTAACCAAAAGAATCGCATATGCCAAGAACTCAACGCAACGATAACTTTATTGACAAAAGTTTCACGGTAATGGCTGATATCATCCTGAAGATTATGCCCGCGAAAAAGAAGGCGAAGGAAGCTTTTGCTTATTATCGGGATGGTATGTCGGCTCAAGCTGATGGCGAATATGCTGAAGCGCTGGACAATTATACTGAAGCGCTGAAGCTGGAAGAAGATCCTTACGATCGCAGTTATGTATTGTACAATATGGGTCTGATCCATACTAGCAACGGCGAACACGATAAAGCTTTGGAGTATTACAGCGAAGCGCTTGAACTGAATCCCAGAATGCCGCAAGCGCTGAACAATATTGCTGTGATTTACCACTATCAAGGGGAAAGGGAAAAGGAAGCTGGCAATGTTGAAGGGGCGGAAGGGCTGTTTGATAAAGCTGCGGATTACTGGAAGGAGGCTATTCGTTTGGCGCCGAACAATTACATTGAGGTGCAGAATTGGCTGAAGACGACAGGGCGATCGCAAATTGATGTGTATTTTTAACTATGATGGGAATGGGGAATAGGGAATGGGGAATAGGGAATGGGGCATCGGGCATAGTTAATAGTTAGTAGTTAATAGTTAGTAGTTTCTCTAATAACAAATAACAAATAACAAATAACACATAACTTGTTTGGCCTCTTTGCCCCATGCCCCATGCCCCATGCCCCATGCCCTATGCCCTATGCCCTATGCCCAATTCCCAATTCCCAATTCCCAATTTTTATGATTGACAAAGAAGAAGTTCGGAAAGTAGCGAATTTAGCCCGATTGGAATTAACGCCGGAAGAAGAAGAGCAGTTTACTGGTCAACTGAACGGTATTTTGGATTATTTTGAGCAGTTGAGCGAACTGGATACGAGTAAGGTAAAACCGACAACTCGGGCGATCGATGTTAGCAATGTTATGCGATCGGACGATTTGCAACCGTTTGCTAACGGCGAGAGTATTTTGGCGGGTGCTCCCGATCGCGATGGGGAGTTTTTTAAAGTGCCTAAGATTATGTAGAATTTCCGCTGTGTACCTGACTCGATCGCCCTAACCCCCCTTAATCAGCAGGGTGGTTTTATTGTCGTCAGACAAATTAGGTACGTAGTTGCGCTTCAGCGCTCTTTATAATATTAGGAAAGAGGGCTGAAGCCCAACAACGTACCTAAGGGTGCTTGTGGCGTACCTTACGATCGCACTAAATTCTCACTCCAAAAGATGCGGCCAATTCCCGTTCTGGCTGCATACCAACTGTCGGCGGCATCGATCGACTTGCAACCTGCTCGATTAGTTGTAATTGCTGCGGTAACATATTAGCTAAACTGTAGCGTTCTAGGGCGGTTTGACGGGCCTTGACGCGAATTTCTGCCATGCGGGTAGGATGGTCTAAAACTTCGTCAATGCGATCGGCTACTTGTTTCGGCGAGAAGTAATCGACGATTAAACCGTTTTCTCCATCGCGGATAACTTCTCTCACAGGCCCGGTATCGGAACCGATTACTAAACATCCTGCCGATAGAGATTCAATCATCGACCAAGATAGCACGAAAGGTCTGGTTAAATAAACGTGTACGTCGGATGCTTGAATTACTTTTAAATACAGTCCGTAAGGTAGCGGCCCGACAAAGTGTACTCGCGACATATCTAGCGGCACTTTTTTGAGCATATGGTCTTTGTAAGACTCGCCATTTGGTAAAGAACGGCCGTAACAAACTCTGTCTGAACCAACAATTACAACGTGACAGTTGGGGCGGCGTTCTTGCACGTAGGCGATCGACTCAATGAACTCTGGAAAACCACGGTAAGGTTCCATTCCCCGCGATACGTAGGTGACAATTTCATCAACGCCGGACAAATCTAAGTTCGGTAAAATTAGTTTAGCACCGGGATCTGGTTTAAAATAATCGGTGTCTACGCCGTCGTGGAGTACGGATAATTTTTGTTGTAATTCTGGCGGAAATTGCGATCGCTGCCAATAAGTCGGCGACAAACCCCAATCGCAAGAATATAAATCGATCAGAATCGGCGCATTTTTGATTCTAATTCTCGCCATATCGTCAACACTTAAAGGTTCCGCCGGATCGAAATCTGCGTCGGAACCAATGGCGTGATAAAACCACTCGAAATAACACAAAAGTGGCGTATTTGGAAAAGCTTCTTTGACAAATAGTGTCGGCCCCCAACCTGAATGTCCGCAGATTACATCGGGTACAAAACCGTCAGCTTTGAGTTGTTCGGCCATTCTAAATACGGCTTGTCCGTAGATGACGGCACTTTCTAAAGGGCGCACGTATTGGTGAGTCTGGGCGTGGGGTTCGCGGCTGGGGGTAAATGCTGCTTTGCGAACTCCGGGAATGTCCCATTCTGGACGCTCGTTTTTAGTGCCGAAAACAATTTGATTTTTGGGATTGGCGCCTAAAGCCGTGATAATGTGGCGGTATTGGGCGGGGAAGTTGGGGTGGAGAAATAATGCTTTCATTTTAGAAGGAAGAAGGAAAAAGGAAGGAAGATGAACAGGATTTACATGATGTTCGATCGATTAGTTATAATTCCAGCAGGTGTGAGACTGCTTTAAAAACATCGCTGTCAACTGTCAACTGTCAACTGTCAACTGTTTAATGGTGCTTTGCAAATCCAGACGCAATCTCGCGGTACTGAAGATGTATTTTTCAGGAGGATTTCATAGTTTAAATGGTTGAGAAATTTTTCCATAATTGTATCTGTCATTATTGAGAATGCAGTGCCATCTCTGCGTCCCAGCAAGTTTTTGTCCCACTCGCCGGCGAATTTTTGCCACCCTAATTCGCTGAGAATATTGCCGTGGTGGAAGACGCAAATGCGATCGCCCCGCAGCAGTTTGGGAATGCGAGTTAGGTAGTTGAATATGTCTACGGCTTCTACGTGTACCATTGTATCGTAGCAAAAGCAGACATCGGCTGCACCCTGGGCGATGCCGTCTAATGTTAAACCGTCGAGTTTGACGTAGGAAACGCGATCGACTCCCAAGCGCGATCGCGCGGCTTGCAGCATTTGACTGGAAATATCGGCGCAAATTAGGCGATCGCAATATTTCAGCAACAGCGAACCAGTTTTTCCGCCACCGATACCAATTTCTAAAACCGTATGTTCTTTTTTGATGTACGGTGCAACAAATTCCTGTTCTATCAGTGCTTCGTATTCGGCTAAGGAGTTGGCCGCACCAGCAGCTTTACCTATCCATTCGTCCCCAATATGGGAAAGTTCGGGATTAGTTTCTTCCCACTGTTGGGCGTAACTGTCCCAGGCTGTTTCATAATCTACTCTTGGGCGATCGGTCATTTTTTCATCGTTCATTTTTGATTATTTTATAGTATAGATGTCTGGATTTTGAATATGTTCCGCAAGTCTTCGTTTCTCCTTGCCCTGTGCTACCAATTATATCAAATCCGGTCTTCATTGGAATGATTCATCTCTCCATTCTCTTCCTCTGTGTCCTCTGTGTTCTCTGCGGTTTAATAATTCCGGTACAGCCAGATTTGATATTACCAATTACCTGTTCTACCAATGCCCTGTTTGCCCAATGACCTGTTTGGCCAATGACCTGTTTGGCCAATGACCTGTTTGGCCCATCATTAATGACTGCTGAAATATGCTTCGCAGAAAATGTCTGCATAAGCTTGAGTCATCTCCTCAAAAGTATTGAGTGAATCCAAGACATATTTAGCATTTCCAGCTAACTGCTGGCGCAAAGATTTATCCTCCAACAAACTAATCAAAGCTGCAAGTAATTGATCCGGACGATCGGGCGTATAAAACAAACCGTTAATTCCCGGCCTCACTTGTTCCTTAATTCCAAAGACTGGCGATGTAATAATTGGTAAATCGCAGGCCATCGCTTCCAAAATCACTCTCGGAAAACTTTCGACACGAGAAGTGCAAACAAAAATATCCGCCGCTTTGTAATATTTTCCTGGTTCCCCGGTTTCCGGGACTACTGTCACCCTTTGTCGCAACTCTTCCGGCAATGCGTTCACCATATCGGCTAATTTATTGCTGTAAATACTCGGCCGATCGCCCACAATGAAACACCTAATCTTATTGTGCCATTTTTCAGGCAAAAGTGAAAGTGCTTGAACTAAATCTTGCTGGCCTTTACGTTCGCAGACGGTTCCCAGCAGCAACAATACCACATCTTCCGCTGCCACACCTAAAGTGTTTCTAGCGTCTTCAGAATTCTCGGAATTTTCCAGTTTGCTCAAATCTAAGCCGTTGTGAATCACTGTAAAATTGTGGTGGCTGTTGAGAGGCAAATACCTGTCACGCGTTGCATCCGCCACAAAAATCACCTTGTAAGGAAAGCGGAAACACTCCAAAGCTCTCGCCGCAATCTCCGAGCCAAACCTGTTAAAATAAGTTTGCCAAGGTTCGCTTTCGTGCACGTTCCACACCGCCGGAACTCCGATTTCTCGCGCCGCATCAACTACAAAGAAGTTTTCTAAAGTATTGGCATAAATTGCATCTACTTTTAAACTTTCAATTTCCTTACTAAAACTCCGGATAGCTTCATCGTAAGCATCGCGCTGGTAGATGTGTTCGAGGGGATTGTCGCGTACAATGACTTCAATTCCCTGTTGTTCGTAAGCTTGGCGCAGGGGGCCGTCTGTCGTGCAAAGTACGATCGGCAAAATCACACCCTCAGCCGCCAATTTCACCGCAATTTCGTACTGATGCAGCGGTGCCCCCGTAAAATCCAGCGAATTGCTGCACATCAAAACCTTAAGAGGATGAATAGAATTGTTTGTATTGGCTACCAACAAACCAGAATCCGAAACTTCCAATGTATAACCCTCTTCCTTTTTCCCTCTTTCTTCTTCCTTCTTCCCTCTTCCTTCTTCCTTCTTCTTTCCCTCTCCTTTCATAAAAACCCGTCGGGGTTGAATATGAAAATACTCATCTTCTAAAGACAAATGAGGACTGTAAAAGCTGTCATTTTTCCCCGCATACTTGCGCCGAAAAGCCGCAACTTCTTGAGGATTGTCAGTAAAACCTCTCGAAGTTCCCTCCTTGTGCAACAACTCCGCATCGGGACAATACACGCACCGATAACCCCGTTCTAACAATCGATATCCGTAATCGACATCATTGTAAGCAACAGCAAAATCATCCTCATCAAAGCCGCCCAATTCTAAGAACAATTGACGGGGAGTAATCGTGCAAGCAGCAGTTACTGCCGAGTAATTTCGCGTTACCATCGCTTGAGAAAGATAGCCTCGATTCTCCTTATCCATCAGCTTAAAAGCGTGACCGGCCAAACCGTGATGGAGGCCGTGAATTACTCCCGCGTGCTGAATTCTACCGTCGGGATATAACAGTCGCGCGCCGACTGCACCAACGCCGCGAATTTGAGCGTATCCCACCATTTGACTCAGCCAGCGCGGGTTGATTGCTTCAGTATCGTTGTTCAAAAACAATACATATTCGCTGTCAACTTTCTCGACGGCGCGGTTGTTGATTGCTGCAAAACTAAACTTGCCACCAGGATTTTTGATTCGCAAAACTTGGCAAGTTAATTGCTTTAAATATTCTAGAGTTTTCGGATCGTCGCTTTCATTATCTATGACAGCAATTTGAAAGTTTTTGTAGGTTGTAGTTTCCAGAGAATCTAGACAGGCTTTCAGCAATTTCACCTGATTTTTAGTAGGAATAATTACCGTTACTGACGGGCCGTCATCCGGGAAATCTTGGGCAAAGATGCCCAAATTTTCTTTGGTAGCCCAGGCGTGCTGAGCGACATTGCCATTAATTTGTCGGCGGTTTAGTGCATCTTGGATTGCTTTTTGACCTGCGCCAAAACTGGCGGGTTTTGCGGCCCCAGATATGGCTGTAGAACCGGGTGCAGTTCGCCAATGATACAGCACTAGAGGCAGGTGCGCGACGTGGCGACAAATTTCGGTTGCTCTTAAGGCAAAATCGTAATCTTGCGAGCCTTCAAAACCGAGGCGCAAGCCACCTATTTCTTCAAAAATCTGTTTTCTGACGGCGCACAAATGACCGAGATACATATAGGAAAGCAGCAGTTCTGGCGACCATTGCGGTTTGAATTGTGGGGCGAAACGGCGACCTTTGGTGTCGATTTTGTCGTCGTCTGAGTAGAGAAAATCGGTGGTTGGATGGGTGGCAAAATATAGCGCTACTTCGCCTAGGGCGTCGGGAGTTAGTTCGTCGTCGTTGTCTAAAAATAGGATGATGTCGCCTGTGGCGAGGGCGGCTGCGCTGTTAGTTGCGGCGCTGATGTTGCCGTTTTCTGTGCGAAATTGTATGCAGATACGATCGTCCTTTTCGGCCCAATTTTTCAAGGTGTCAGCAACTGTGGCGTCGGTACTGCGATCGTCAGCGATGCAGAGTTCCCAGTTTTGATAGACTTGATTGATTACACTGTCGATCGCACTTTCGAGAAAATCTATCTGCGGATTGTACACTGGCATGACCACCGAAATCTTGGGCAGCGCTTCCCCACAGGATTTTAACCGAGAGATCAAGTAATCGCGCGATCGACTATTCCACTGATTCACCTCCAACCAAGCGTCATACCTATCAATCGGTTTCGGCACCACAAAACCCGCAGGCGGTAGCAAATCCCCCGGCGCAGTCAACTGTTTTTGCTGTTGGTAAATCTTCCCCAACTGGCGCATCACCTTGACAATTTCCCAAGGCATCGGCACAATTCTGCCCAGACGCTGTTTTCTCTCCCTAGCCCGCTGCCGGATTGCCTCTACAAAACTCGAAAACTCCTCAAATTTATCAGCACTTCGCTGCCAAATATGGTAGCGCCGCACAGTCAATATTTGTGGCGCTTGAAAATACAAAATTTCCTCGGTATCTAACTCAGCTTGCAGCGAAACTTGCCATTCCCCTGGCGGCAAATCGACAAGTGCCTCAAAGCCGCTTTCCGAACTGTTAACCCAGTCGGGAAACACTTCGCCGACATCTTTTCTCCGCAAACCGTAGGCGCATTCTACAGAAATATCTCCGCACACAAAGCTTAATTTAGCAATTTTGCGATCGTGGTGACAGCACCAACCTGCGAACAAAATTTGACCCTGACGCTGTTCCCACACCACGGGTACATCTAACGATGCTTGAATTGTTGAAACCAACAGCGGATAAGTTGCCAAGAGATGCCAATTTCCGCCTGCTTCTTGGGCTTCTAGTACCACTTCGTGCCGTCCGGCAGGCGCTTGCAATTCAATAGTAAAACCCGCTTTCCTCGCAGCCGGAATATTAGAATGTGCTATCGCTATATCGCTTCTTTCTATGCCGTAAACGCCCGAAAATATTTTGTCATCAATTCGGGCGCGCACTGCTTTAATCTCAATTTTTGTGTTAAATACCCAGCCCACGATTAGTAAATTAGAATCGCTAATTTGCCAAGTAGTGGGTTGGTCTAACGAAAAAATATATTTCGGGAAGAGGTCACGGATTCGGCGCCTAAAACCCCACAAATTTTCTCGGATTTGCCACCAGTCAGAAGACTTGATTGCCTCAATTTCTGCCCGCACTCTTTCTGTTTCCTGGCGCGATTTTTCTAAGTCTTCCCGACTTTCATTTAATTTTTCCTGAGTTTGACTCTGTATTGTTTCCAACCACAGTAACTCAGCTAACTTTTGCTCCAATTTGAATTCTTTTTCTTCGTATTTTACCTGACTCTTCCCTAATTCTGCTTCTAATTCCAAGACTTTTGCTAAAGCTGTTTGAAATTGCGATTCTTTGCCGGCAAGCTGTACCTGAGTTTGTCCTAATTCTGCTTCTAATTCCAAGACTTTTGCTAAAGCTGTTTGAAATTGTGATTCTTTGCCTGCAAGTTGTACCTGAGTTTGTCCTAATTCTGTTTCTAACTTCAGGACTTTTGCTAAAGCTTCTTGAAATTGCGATTCTTGACCGGCAAGCTGTGCCTGAGTTTGTCCTAATTCTGTTTCTAATCCGAGCAGTTTTGCTAAAGCTTCTTGAAAATTTGATTCTTTGCCTGCAAGTTGTACTTGAGTTTCTCCTAATTCTGCCTCCAATCCCAACACTTTCGCCTGGGCTTGGTGAAATTCTTCTTGCCACTGTTTGATTTCGGAATTGCTGGTTTTTTGCTGTTTTTCCAGCAAGCGGATTTTTAGCCAATCTTCAAAAGGCCCGATAGAAGATGCTGGAAAATGAATAATTTTATCGCTGGCAGAATTCGATTCGCTGCCCAGATTGCCAGCTTGGGTTTCCAAAACTTGATATAGTTCTAAGGCTTCGGGAAAATATTGTTCTATTAAACTCGGCCTATGACTTTTGACAATATCATTTACTAATAAAGATTCTTCAAAATTGTCGGCAGGTATCGCACCTAAGTTAACGTTAAATTTGTCGTTGACTCGATCGATAAAAAATTCCGGAGTGTTGCCGATCGGGTAAACGTTGGCCAACAGACAGCGATCGGGAAAACGTTCGGACAATTCTAAGACTTTTTGGTTGTAGTGAATCCACATTTTTACTGCCATTTCGGGGTTTTGCAGCAAGCTGACATCGGTTCCCCGGCGGTACAGCGAATCGACGACTTCCCAGGGCGATCGATAAACGCAGATGAAATTGGCTGTGGGAAGCAAATTTAGCCAAAAATCCCAAAACAGGGCGGTTCGCGGGTCTTTCCAGCCCCAATGGTTGTCAGTTTGTTGGTTTTGCGCGATCGCCCGTTTGGCAATTTCCACATCTGACGCTGCTACCGAAATCGTTTGTTCAAACGTACAGCCGAGTTCATCTATGCCGTGCGATCGTAAAACACTCTTGTGAAACTCAACAAAATCAACATTCTCGAAATGACCTTTCACATTTCCCACCGCCGGGCCCACCAACTGTTTGCCAATATCAACTCCGACTTTCTGAAACAAAGAAGCCGTTAAAGATGTACCGGAACGGTGCATTCCAGTAACAATAAAAACCGACGGTTTGCTGTCATTCATATTCACAATTTCTCTCCCTCGCCCTAATTCCCACACCATTTTTACTCGCTACACGATTTAGCCCAAAATGCAACTTATAGGTAATATCCCAACACTTAGTCCCTCATCTCTCCCAATCTCCAATCTCCAATCCACAATCTAAAATCCAAAATCCAAAATCCAAAATCTAAAATGGTCTTGTCTTATTCTCCCGCTAAACCGAGCGCTCGCCTGACTTGAAACCACGTGCTTCTCAGCTTCCAGAACTTGCTACTTTCCATCGCCACAACTCGACATTGCGATTTCTCTAGTTCTTGCTTGACATTCATCAACTGATTTTCAGTCTTCTCCAACTGCATTTGCAGAGACACTAACTGACTTTGAGTTTGTTCCAACTGCGAGTGAACTGAAATTAATTGATTTTGAGTTTCTTCCAACTTAGTATGAGATTCTTCTAACTGAGTTTCAGTAATCATTAACTTACTTTGACTTTGCTCCCATTCTATCTTAGCCCCAGCTAGCTGAGTTTCAACCAATTGAAGTTTGAGTTGAGTAGACCCCAACAAAGACCGCGATTGCTTTTGCCTTACCAGCGATTGCACAGTGCAAGTTTCCAAAATCCATGTCAAACCGTAGTTATTGATTGCTTTAACGGTTAACACATCCTGCGGCGCCACAGAGTTTTTCGGTAAATAACAGTTCCAACCCGACTGCAAAGCCACATCAGTTTCAAAGTGTCCGGCCACATCCGGGCGATCGTAAAAAGGCTCGCACCTCTGCACAAACTCACCGTTTACCAGCACTTGCAAATCCTCAATTTTACCGCCGCCATTCAGATCTGCCGCCCATCCTTCCAGATACAAATTCTCCTTATTTGTAAAAGCAGCAACATCAACATATCCTTCCGGGTGCTGATTGAATTTCAACTCCGAAAAATCTCTAGATAGTTGATTTGTGACAACATACAAATCCTGAAACCTGCATATACCTTTTTCGATGCGGTGAACAAAAGCCTTACCTGCGCTAACTTTATCGACAACTTCTCTGACAAACTTTTCAGTTACATAAGTTGTGCCGTATTCCTCCTTATCTAAAGACTGACTTTCGCTGAGGGCGCTGAACAGAATACCATTAGCAGGCATTTCTACATTAGGAGCTCGCAAACACTCATCGTGAACGCTGAACATCAAAATACCGTTAGGAGTCAACAAATCGTACAAATTTTGCAACCAACTTGTAAAAGTTCTTTCCGGCATATGGCTGAAAAAAGAATTAGCCAGAATGCAGTCAAATTTGCGATCGATTAAATAATTTTCTGGTTTTCCAGTCGAAACAATACCGCTAACGCCGAAGTATTCAGTTTGAAACTTAACCGCATTAGCATAAATATCAGAAACCCAAACTTGTTCCGGCGGTATTTCCTGAATCAAAAACCGTGTAAATCTACCGTAACCGCAGGCAAAATCTAGAAAAGACGGTACATTCTCAAAACTGCCAAAATGCCAATCCACAACCTGTTTAACAGTATCCAAGATGCGGCGCCCCAGCGAATAATAGCGCACCAAAGCCCGATCGCGATCGTCCTTGACATTGCTCAACGCAAACAAATACATTTCATCGTTTTCGCAGATATTTAGTTTAAAATCTTCGGGAAACTTAGTTTGCTCTCGAATAAATGCTTCGATTACCGGATTTTGGACTAAATCTAAATTGCTCTCGCTCATTGTTTTCACAGAATTTTAGATGACTTCGGTTGACGCCTTTTTCACCAGAGAATCAGAATTAACAACAGTTAAACACGGTTCGATCAGCAAGTCAACGATGCCGTTACCGCAGGACTCAGTACAAGACTGAACTCTAAACATCGCCACATCAACGCAGCGATCCAGATAAGTTAAATCCTCATCTACCGTTCCCACAACCCCCGCATTCAAAAAATAAACCCCAGGATTTAGCAAACATTTAAACTGAAACTTCACGACAATTGTCGTTCCCGCTTCCACATATCTAACGGACTGACTGGAAGCCTTTAAAGAAGCACCAGCTAACTCAAAACCGCTAATCGTTTTAATCAACATTCCAAACCTCACCTTGGAAGTTGACCGCGAGAAAGTGACAGAGTAAGTGTAAACATAATCTTGACGACCAATCAAGTGATTTACCACAGTTCCCGACCGAGTCTCGATGTGGGGGTTGATAATTTCCGCTCCGCGAGACGGATACCTCACCGTATTCGACGGTATCATCCCCGGATCGTAAAATTCATCATAATGTTCCTGGGATTTCGAGTGATATTGCTCGGGTTTCACCTCCGTCTTTGTGCTTTCTAAATTAGCATCCTGAAGATTGTTGTCACTTTCTTGCTTTGTGAGTTGATTTAGCGATCGAATATCTGACTTCAGCCCCAATACTTTATCTGGATCTGCATAGATCAACTTTTGATACTTAGAAATTACCACCTTCGGCGTGTGAGCGAGCAGCAATTCTCCGCTATCCATTAAAATTGCTGACGTACAAAGTTGCACCACCGAAGTAGCAGCGTGAGAGACAAATAAAATCGTGCCGCCACCTTCTTGAATGCTTTGCAAGCGGGCAAAACACTTGCGCTGAAAAGCTTCGTCGCCTACCGAAAGTGCTTCGTCAACCACCAAAATATCCGGTTCGACGCTAGTCGCAACAGCAAAAGCCAGCCTGACAAACATACCGCTGGAATAAGTTTTGACTGGCTGTTCGATGAAATCTCCAATATCAGCAAAAGCAGCTATTTCGTCAAACTTTGCTTCAGTTTCTTTTTGACTGAATCCCAGTATTTGAGCGTTGAAGAATACATTTTGCCGCCCGGTAAATTCCGGGTTAAATCCGCTTCCAAGTTCCAACAAAGCGGAAATTCGTCCTTTCACATCCACGCTGCCGGTGGTGGGCGTCAGCGTCCCCACAATTATTTGCAAAAGAGTGCTTTTTCCCGAACCGTTGCGGCCGACAATTCCTAGAGTTTGTCCTTGAGGAATTTCCAGATTGATGTCGTGGAGAGCCCAAAATTCGTCAGCGAGTTTTTTGCTGGGGTAAATAATTTCTTTTAAGCGGTCTCCTGGACGATCGTATCGCTTAAAGCATTTAGAAACATTTTTTAGTGAAATTACATTTTCTGTCATCCGATTTTAGATTTTAGATTTTAGATTTTAGATTGATATTATGTCCGATCTCACTAAAAATAGGTTTGTAGTGAGGACTTTAGTCCTCAGATTTTTATGAGGAATGCGAGTCCTCACTACAAACCTTTATTGGAATTTTAGATTTTAGATTGACTTGCGATCTCAAATAAGTTTACCAGGAGAAATTGGTTTAAAGCCGGAACCCTTGTAGGGAGAAATCAAAAAAAGACGATTCATTACTCGAATCCTCGGACTTCCAGGTAGAGGTCGCCCTCAACTGTCAACTGTCAACTGTCAACTGTCAACTGTCAAAGCACGTCAGCAAAAGCGGGGCGCAAACGGCGGTAAACTGCAAAACCTGCACAAAATATAGCAGCAGAAATCAGGGTGGCGACACCCCATTCACCCCAATGCTTGACTTCTCCAAGCAGTATCAGATCTCGGTAAATCTCGGAGATGGCGGCCATTGGATTGAGCCAAAATATCCACGCTCGCCATTCTTCGGGGATGATTGATGCTGGATAGACGATCGGCGTCAAATAAAACCAAAAATTTAGAATAACACCTAATGTCTGAGGAATGTCTCGCAAAAACACTGTCAAGCCCGCTGTCAAATATCCCAAGCCCGCTGTTAGCAGCAACTGAGGCGCCCAAACCAGTGGTAGCAAGAATAAAGTAGCGTTGAGCTTTTGCGTGGACACTGCTACGATCAAAATCAAAGCTGCTAAACCGAGAGAACTTTCAATAAAAGCGGTCAAAATCGGCACTAGCGGCAGCAAACCGAGGGGAAATACCACTTTTTTGACTAAATTTGGCTGCCCAACCACGGATACTCCCGATTTAATCAAACCGCTGGTGAAGGCACTCCAAGGCAATAAACCTGCAAACAGCCAGACTCCAAAGGTAATGTCACTGTTTTCGGGGAACCCTGCAAGTTGGAGCTTGACCTTGAGGACGATCGAGAATACATAAGTGTAAATCACCAATTGCGATAGCTGATTCAGCAGCGGCCACAAATTGCCCAGAATCGAACCTTTGTATTGAGCTTCCAAGTCCCGGCGCACCAATGTTGTCAGTAGATGCAGCTTCGTCCACCGTTGGCTGCTTGCGGGCATCCTGCCGCGAGCCGATCGGGCTTTTTGGGCAACTCCTTTCACCGTTCTCAGCAATTTTTTCGCCCTCGTTCACTAACCTTCACACCTAAATCAACTCCAGCTACGATTGTGCAGCTTTTGCTAAACCGCAATTATTCCACAGCCCCGCCGCTTTGATCAAGCATCTGCTGGCAAAGATCGGACTCGGCGGTTGAAACCGCGTCTAGACAAACGAAGTCTGCCTCCGCAGACTGAAGAAAATAAGAGACAAAATTGCAAAAGTCCTTTTAATCAATTTTTTGATCGGGACTGTAGCCCATCCTAGCTATTTTTGCTAGAGGTCTACTTTAGCCGATCGCCTGACTCACTGCTGAACGTATCGCCAGTTTTTGCTCGTCGTCGTAGCCCCACCGTTCAAAAAATTCCTCGTACTCGCCGCTAGCATTCTGCAAACTTTCCAGCATTTCGGACGCTACAGCTTTACAGGCGGGCATTTGCAGGATTTGAATCAAATTGTGCGATCGCCCCTGCACTCTAGCAGAACCCGCGGCTCTTTCCTCGCTTTGATGGCGCGAATGATAGACAACCATCGCCGACGACATCGCTAAATTTTTCACCAGCAGTTCTGCTACGATCTCAGGAGCCGATCGCAGCGCCTCGATCGCTCCGGGTGAAGGCCTGTCTGCCACCTGTCCCTCGTCCGTCAGATAAGTAACAAAAAAACCCCGAGCACCGTTCTTAGTTTTCACCAGAGAGGCCACTGCTTGCTCGATCTGGGCCTCTGAAAGTCTATCGGCTTCAATTTGGGCTAGTAAAGATTGAGTCAGCTCGATCGCCCCCTCAAAAGTTATGCTTTCCGAGGCTAATAAAGAAGATGGAATACTCATAGCGAACTCAATACTGGTAATGATTCCGCTCACAATTGTAAACAATTCCCATTGCCCGATCGCAAATAACTATGGCAATTATCTCCTCCAAACAACAACCACCCGACCCAAATCTACCCGAAGACATAGCCCCGGCACCCCGGAAAAAAGCCGCCAAACCCGAGACGGAATCGCTACTAGAATCGCAAGAACTACCCGACGAAATCAACAGCAAACAAGAAGACAAAATCCGGCCCCAGCGGTTAGCTGAATATATCGGGCAAAAAGACTTGAGAGAAGTTTTGGCGATCGCAATTGCAGCAGCCAAATCCCGCGGCGAACCGATGGATCACCTGTTACTCTACGGCCCGCCGGGATTGGGCAAAACCACAATGTCGCTAATTCTAGCCGCAGAAATGGAAGTAGAATGCAAAATCACCACAGCCCCAGCCCTCGAAAAACCGCGAGATATTGTCGGATTGCTAATCAACCTGAAAGCAGGCGACGTGCTGTTTATCGACGAAATTCACCGATTATCGAAAGTTACAGAAGAAATCCTGTATCCGGCGATGGAAGACTGCCGCTTAGATATTACGATCGGTCAAGGAAAAAGCGCCAAAATCCGCAGCATTCCGCTGAAACCCTTTACCTTAGTAGGCGCCACCACCAAAGTTGGGTCGCTGACATCTCCATTGCGCGATCGCTTCGGCTTGATCCAAAGACTGCGATATTACGAAATAGACGAACTTAGTCTAATTGTCCAAAGAACCGCCCAAGTTCTTGACACTCAAATCACCCCAGAAGGAGCCGAAGAAATTGCCCGCCGCGCTCGCGGAACACCCCGGATTGCCAACCGTTTGCTGCGCCGAGTCAGAGACTACAGCGAAGTCAAAAATTTAAAGCCAATCAATGCCGAAGTTGCCTCCGTCGCCCTCGAATTGTTCAACGTCGATCCGCTAGGTTTGGATTGGACAGATCGGTCTCTTTTGACAGCAATGATCGAAAACTTTAACGGCGGCCCCGTGGGTTTAGAAACCCTCGCAGCTTCTACAGGAGAAGACACTCAAACAATTGAGGATGTGTACGAACCTTATTTAATGCAAATCGGATTTTTGCAGCGAACAAGTCGGGGTAGAATTGCCACAGCCGCTGCTTGGAAACACCTAGGTTTTGTCTCACCTAAATTATTGTAGGGTGCGTTAGATGGAGCGTGCTTAAATAATTGCGATGGAACAGTCGTAGGGTGCGTCGCCCTCGAAAATTCCCAAAGAAATATCGATAATCTTACAGCGACGCACCTGACAAACAGCGCTACAGTGCATCAGGAAAGGCAATTCTCAATCATCACTGAAAATTCTATCACAAAGCCCTGCACGAAACTCGTCATGTTGTTGATTGATACATTATATCGTTTCCGGTTGCATCGGTATTCTTTAAACCGTAAACAATTAGCAGTCAACAGTTAACATTCAACATCACCTGACAGTACAACCGAAATTGATATAACTTGCTATCTAACAAATTTTAAGAGGGCTTAAGCCCAACAACATACCTTTCTTGGTACGTAGTTGCGCTTTAGCGCTCTTGGGGCTTAAGCCCAACAACATACCTTTCTGCGCTTTAGCGCTCTTGGGGCTTAAGCCCAACAACATACCTTTCTTGGTACGTAGTTGCGCTTTAGCGCTCTTGGGGCTTAAGCCCAACAACATACCTCATCTTTTTGGTAAAGGCTATATGTCTATCACAATCAATTACACACTATCCGAAGCCAGACGCAACTCCCGCAACATCTTTTCTCGCTCGCGCGCAATTCTTATAGCAGTTTCCCAAGTAAAAGTAAAAGATTGAAAAGAATCAGAATCAATCCGATCTTCGTCCAAATCTACAATCACCTGGTTAAAAATCTCAAATAACTCTTCTTGCAAGAAATGAATTTCATGCGAAGTTTTCGCTTGACGAATTTTTTGAATCAAACTTAAAATCGCCAAATTAAACTGATCGGCTTGATTTTTTTGTTTTTCTACAAAGCGCGAGCGCAACTGCCAAACCCAAGAGGCGAAAAGCGTTCCGATAGATAAATATAAAGCCATAAGATCGGAATTAGCAGCCCAAAAATCCGGCTTTTCGCGATCGTAATAAGCCTGAGCGCCCTCATGTAGGGGCAAAGCCAAACCCCCATTTGCTCCAGGCTGACTAATCATTGCCGCCAGCGAATTAGCAGCTACCAAATTGCGGCGGTACTCGAACACAATCCGCGTAATTTCCCGCACGATCTCCGGATCGACATCCTTCCGGGCCAACAGAGTAGCCTGCACTCCCACGGTCGCCAAATCTGCATCGGGAACAGCCGGATCGGCTTTGTAAGTACCCTTAGGAATCATATCGGCTTCCAAATAAGGCAACTTTATTTTCATGGCAGATCCTTGGTCGATCTGTACTAGCTTTCCCTGCGTATTTTGCAGCAAGTTTCTAACCAGATCGCTGCCGGGAGGCAGTACCCTAAAAATAGCATCAACCTCCCCATTACTAAATAATTTACTAGCCTCTGTCCAAGAATTTGGAGTAAACATAAAATCGGTTTCTTTTAAACCATAATGTTCGCTCATCAACCAAAAAGAACTGTAAGAACCACTGCCTCTTGCCATCAGTGCAATATGTTTGCCTTTTAAATCCGAAATACTTTTAATTCCCGACTGTTCGGAAACAATTAAATGAAAAACTTCCTTAAACAACGAAGCTATTACCCGAGCAGAAGGTACCGCAGCCGTATCGTTTTGTACGATCGCTAACTGAGCCTCATTCGACTCAAGCTTCCGCATATTTTCCTCAGCACCTTGAGTTTCAATAACTTGAATGCGGATGCGCGGATTGTGTTTCACGACGACATCAGCAAGTGCCTGTCCGAAAGGGTAATAATTCCCAGTTTTTGTTCCCGTGGCCAGTGTTAATTGATAGACTCGCTCCTTGTCTTGGTGAAGCTTCCAGCCAAAAGCTCCAATCAGGACAAAGCTTAAGAGAGCAACGGGCAGCAGTAATTTACTTTGCATTGATGTTGAGACTCGATCGATAATGGCAAAATTACAAGTATTGTAGTTGAAAATCAAAAGAAGACTCGGGAAATTCGACGCGCCCGATAGGGGAGGAGTCAATGCCCTGCGCGGGCCCCATTCCCAATGCCCCATTCCCCATTCCCTATGCCCCATTCCCCATTCCCAATTCCCCATTCCCAATTCCCCATGTTACTATCCCTCAGAATAGAAAACTTTGCCCTAATTGACCGCCTGGATCTAGACTTTGGCCCGAGTTTGAACGTATTTACAGGGGAAACCGGGGCTGGAAAATCGATTATCTTAGATGCGATCGATGTAGTTTTGGGCGGGAAAGTCGATCGCCGATCGATTCGCACCGGAGCAACGCGGGCAATATTGGAAGCTACCTTTGAATTAGACTCATCCGCCGCCAAGTGGCTCTTCGAGCAAGAAATCGAACCCATAGATGGCAATTTAGCCGTTTGCAGCCGGGAAATTAACGTATCTAGCGGTGCTTTGCGGAGTCGATCGCGTTTGAACGGAATTCTCGTCAACCGCCAGTTAATGGAGCAACTGCGCGATCGGCTTGTGGAAATTACGGCCCAAGGCCAAACCGTCCACCTCGGCCAAGAAACTCTCCAGCGAGAATGGCTGGATTTGTACGGTGGTAAAAAACTCACTCAAGCGCGATCGACAACCAGCACCGCGTGGCTGGGGGCTGCCAGCGCCAAAACAGCCCTCAACCGCAGGCGTCAGTCGGAACAACAGCGGCTGCAAAGACTGGATTTATTAGAATACCAAGTCCGAGAACTTAGCGAAGCCCACATCGAAGACGGCGGGGAACTCGAACAGCTAGAACAAGAATCAATCCGCCTCGGCCACGTCGTCGAATTGCAGCAGCAGAGTTACCGAGTTCACCAGGCCCTTTACCAAAACGACGGCGATAGCGCCTCAGCCGCCGACTTGTTGAGCAAAGCCGAGGAAATTTTAAACGACATGGTAGTCTACGATGTCCAGTTGCAACCAATTTTAGAAATGGTCAGCGACGCCCTAGCTCAAGCCACAGAAGCCAGCAGCCAAATTAGCAGCTACGGCGAACAATTAGAAGCAGATCCCGAAAGACTCGAAGAAGTAGAAGATCGGATTCGCGAACTCAAACAAATTTGCCGCAAATACGGGCAGCTCTCAGAAGCGATCGCCTACTACCACAGCATCCAAAACGAACTAAACGAACTTTTAGAAGGAGGCGAGTCAATGGAAGCCTTAGAACTCGCATATCAGACTGCTCTAGAGCAATTAAAAGACGCTTGCAGCCACCTCACCATCCTGCGGCGCGAAGCAGCCCTGAAACTCGAAACCCACCTCGTGGGAGAACTTAAGCCCTTAGCTATGGAAAAAGTCCAATTTCAAGTCGAGATCTCGCCCTGTAGCCCAACCGCCACCGGTGCTGACCAAATTGCCTTTTGTTTCAGCCCCAACCCGGGGGAACCGCTGCAACCTTTAGGGGCGATCGCCTCCGGGGGAGAAATGAGCCGCTTTCTACTCGCCATCAAAGCCTGTTTTTCCCAAATTGAAAGCGCCGGAACCCTAATTTTTGACGAAATCGATGCCGGAGTCTCCGGGAGAGTCGCCGGTGCGATCGCCAAAAAGCTCTATCAACTCTCCGACAAACACCAAGTTTTGTGCGTCACCCACCAGCCGCTAATCGCCGCGATGGCTGATTGTCATTTTCGCGTCAACAAACAGACGATCGCAGCAGAATCAAGTATCGGCGAAGCAGCCAACTCCGAACCGGGCGAACGAACTGTAGTCAGAGTTGCAGTCCTCAACAGCCAGCAGCGCCGGGAAGAGCTCGCCCAACTCGCCAGCGGTCGATCGGCCCATGAGGCGATCGCCTTTGCCGAATCACTACTCGTCGAAGCCGCCGGATTGCGCCAAAGTCAGTCGGCCAAACCCTCAAAGTAGCAGCATTGCTCCCGAATCACCAATCAAAAATAGTCTTGTCAGTAAATCCACCTTTACTTGACGTAAAATATGAATCGCGATCGAGCTTGCTGTGTATGTCTTCTGACTTCATCGCGATAGATAACGAAAGTCTTCTTGCTCTTCTTTTACTCACCGTTCCGAGTCTCCCAAACGGTTTGAAGGAAATATGGAGATTTAAAAAACCAGTTTCAATGCCCAAAACTGCAAAAAAACTGCAACTGACAACCGACGATCGAACGGCGTCAAACTCAGTTCTTCAAAGCCTAATCTGATCCTCCAGGCGATCGGGGGGTCAAAAGGCGGACTTTTTTTCCGAGTCGGAGGTTACACTGAAAATGACCGAAAAACGAGGCGCAAGCCCCGTCCTTTTAAGGCTGGGGTCTAGCCGATTAGCGACTTCAGTCGCCTTGGAGCGAGTGCGCGGCTTCAGCCACA